>CAZHQM010000080.1:0-7462 GCA_964534155.1 uncultured Oxalobacter sp. | reverse complement strand
TCTTTGCACGGATGACAACCCTGCCACGACCAGTGCGATACCCTTCGCGGACACCGGCAATACCGTAAATCAAGCCACCAGTTGGGAAATCTGGTGCAGGAATCCGGTCAATCAGCTCATCGATCGTACAGTCAGGATTCGCCAACAGATGACGGGCACCGTCGATGACTTCATTCAGATTATGTGGCGGGATGTTGGTTGCCATACCAACCGCAATACCAGAAGAACCATTCACCAGCAGATTCGGAATCCGGGCAGGCAGAACAGAAGGTTCTTTTTCCTTACCATCATAGTTAGGGACAAAATCAACTGTCTCTTTCTCGATATCCGCCAGCATCTCTTCAGAAATGCGGTCCAGACGGCATTCTGTATAACGCATTGCCGCAGCGCTGTCGCCATCAACCGAGCCGAAGTTGCCCTGTCCATCCACCAGTGTGTAACGCAGGGAGAAATCCTGCGCCATGCGGACCAGTGTGTCATAAATGGAAGAGTCACCATGTGGGTGATATTTACCCATGACCTCCCCGACAACACGCGCACACTTCACATATGGGCGGTTCCAGGTATTGTTCATTTCGTGCATGCCGAACAGCACACGGCGATGCACCGGTTTAAGACCATCCCGAACATCAGGAAGCGCACGGCCGATGATCACGCTCATGGCGTAATCCAGATAGCTCTTGCGCATTTCCTCTTCAAGCGAAACGGAAATGGTTTCCTTTGCAAATTGATCCATAGATTGTGTTGTCAGACAAACAACAGAAGAAGCCGATTTGCCTGCCGAAAAAACAGTTATGAAAACAACATTTTACCACGCACAAGGCAACTTTTTTTAATTATCGGGAATTGATTTAAGTCTTTATTTTTATTACAATTTTTCTGTCGGATTTTTGCTTAGCTTTCGACTCATGAAAATCATGCGCCAGATTCGGCACTGGAATCCAGCTGGCGATGCGGCTTTGATAGGACTGGGCGCGGGTTGCAAAAATACGACAATACCGTCCAAAAAGAACCTTTGGGCGAAAAAATCAGGAATCTTTCGGCCAGAAGCCTTATCTGTCACCATTCATTGTGTCAGAATAGATGCAACGTATTATAGGAAAGAAAGCTCCACAAAATGGAGTTATAATATTGTTGTTTTAAGTTGGAAATGCATGCGCAGCCTGCTGCGGATATGTCAACACGAGGATAAATATGAATAAATTGCTTAAAGTACTCATCGCTGCTACCGCAGTTGCTGGTGCAGCTACTGCTTCTGCAGAAGTCACCGATATCATCGCTAACAAACCATACAGCGCATATGTTCAGGATCAGCGCGACGTAATCGCACGTTCTGGCTATGGCCTGTGCTGGAGAACCGGTTACTGGACCCCAGCAGACGCAATCAAAGAATGCGATCCTGCATACGTTAAAGAAGAACCAGCTCCAGTTGCAGCACCAGTTGCACAGAAACTGGAATTCGCTGCTGACGCTTTCTTCGATACTGACAAATCTATCGTTAAGAAAGAAGGTAAAGCAAAACTGGAAAAACTGGCAGCTGACATCGCTGGCCTGGACACCGAAGTTATCGTTTGCGTAGGTCACACCGACTCCGTTGGTTCCGAAGCTTACAACCAGAAACTGTCCGAACGTCGTGCAAACGCTGTTAAATCCTACCTGGTTGCACAGGGCGTTAACGGCGAAAAAATCGTTACCGAAGGTAAAGGCGAACTGCAGCCAGTTGCAGACAACGCTACCGCTGAAGGTCGCGCTAAAAACCGTCGTGTTGAAATCACTGTTACCGCTACTCCAAAACAGTAATTTCACTGAGCTTTTAGCCCAAAACCCCGCACCCAGCGGGGTTTTTTATTGCCTGTTTCAGCCGAGTCTTCCGATACAGGCAACATCCTCCCCCTTCACTTGTCAGAAAAACACCAATCCAAGCTGAACCCGCTATAATCTGCTTATCCTTTTTACTTTCTGTCGACCATGAACCAGGATCAAGACGAACTGAGCAAATTCAATGCCATGGCATCAGACTGGTGGAATCCTGACGGAGACTTCCGCCCGTTGCATGACATGAATCCATTGCGTCTGTCATGGATTGAAAGCATGGTTGCACTTCACGGGAAAAAGGTTCTGGATATTGGATGCGGTGGCGGCATTCTGGCAGAATCCCTTGCAAAAAAAGGAGCCGACCTGACTGCCATTGATCTGGCGGAAAATGCACTCGCCATTGCCAGAAACCATGCCCGGCAGTCTCATCTCAATATTGACTACCGCTGCATCGCTGCAGAAACCCTGGCGGAGGAACAGCCGGAAGCCTACGATGTCATCACCTGCATGGAACTGTTAGAGCATGTTCCTGAACCTGATGCCATGATTGATGCCTGCAGCAGATTGCTCAAACCTGATGGCATGGTGTTCTTTGCCACACTGAACCGAAATATCAAGTCATTCTGCCACGCAATCATCGGAGCAGAATACATCATGCGTCTGTTACCAGCCGGCACACATGATTTTGATAAATTCATTACCCCGGCTGAACTCTGCAAATCAGCCCGCAGACATGGCCTGTCTGTTGAAACCATTACCGGCGTTTCATGTGACCTGACCGCCCGCAACTTCAGGCTCTCTGATGATGCCCAGGTCAATTACATGGTTGCCTGCAGAAAAAACTGAATTACATGCTATGACTTCTTTACCTAAACTCAAGAAACCCCGCGCCATCCTTTTCGACCTGGACGGCACCCTCGCAGATTCCGCCCCAGACCTCACTGCCGCCATCAATGAAGTCCGGGTTGAATTCGGTCTGGAAAAACTGCCTTATGAAAGCCTGCGTCCTTTCGCATCCGCGGGTGCTCCGGGACTTGTCCGTGCCGCATTCCAGATTGAGCGCGACCATGTACTCTTTCCTTACCTGAGAGAGCGTTTCCTGACCCACTACCGCACCAGCATTGCGAATGGTGCCTCTGCGACAACGCTGTTCGCAGGCATCCCAGAACTGCTGGAACAGCTTGAGCAGAACAATATCCGCTGGGGTATTGTCACGAATAAAGTGGAAAGTCTGGCAAAGCCTTTGATCGGTCAGATTGGGCTGGCTGAAACAGGCTGTCTGGTTGCAGGCGATACTGCCGCACGCCCAAAACCTCATCCAGATCCATTGATTGAAGGTGCAAAACGGTTGGATATGCAGCCTGAAGACTGCTGGTACATCGGCGATGACCTGCGTGACATGCAGGCAGGGCATGCAGCCGGCACCAGTGCTGCCATTGCCGCAAAATGGGGATACTGTATTGATCCAGAAAGCTGGCCATCCGACTTTGTTGCCGCAGACCCTTATCAGCTGCTTGCACTGGTCAAGACCGCCATCGCTGACTGATTGCCATCCCTCCAACGAAAAACGGAATTGCCATCAATGACAATTCCGTTTTCTGTTTCAGAAGACCTGATTGATTACAGACCAGCTGCAGACTTCAGTGCTTCAACCTTATCGGTTCTTTCCCAAGTGAATTCTGGTTCTGCACGACCAAAGTGACCGTATGCAGCAGATTTGCTGTAACGAGGTTTCAGCAGGTCGAGCATCTGAACGATACCCTTAGGACGCAGATCGAAAGTATTAGCAACGATTTCCGCAATCTTTTCATCAGAAATCACACCAGTACCCTGGGTATTGATGGTGATGTTGATTGGACGTGCGATACCGATTGCATAGCTGACCTGAATCTGACATTTCTTAGCCAGACCGGCAGCAACCACATTCTTCGCAACATAACGTGCCGCATATGCAGCAGAACGGTCAACCTTGGATGGATCCTTGCCAGAGAATGCGCCACCGCCATGAGGGCAGGCACCACCATAGGTATCCACGATAATCTTACGGCCAGTCAGACCGCAGTCGCCCTGAGGGCCACCGACAACGAAGCTGCCGGTTGGGTTGATGAAGTATTTTGGCGCTTCTTTCATCAGTTCAGCAGGCAGGACCGGTTTGATGATTTCTTCGATAACAGCTTCTTCAATCTGTTTATAAGGAATTTCCGGTGCATGCTGGGTAGAGAGCACAACGGTATCAACGCTGACAGGCTTGCCATCAACATAACGCAGGGTCACCTGGGATTTTGCATCTGGACGCAGCCATGGCAGACGGCCATCCTTACGCAGCTGGGACTGGCGTTCCATCAGACGATGGGAATAGTAGATTGCTGCAGGCATGTATTCTGGTGCTTCGTCACATGCGTAACCGAACATCAGCCCCTGGTCACCGGCGCCCTGATCCAGATCGATACCTTCACCTTCGTTCACACCCTGAGCGATATCGAGAGACTGGCGGTCATAAGCAACCAGAACTGCACAGCCCTTGTAGTCGATACCATATTCAGTATTGTCGTAACCGATGCGTTTGATGGTGTCACGTGCAACGTCGATATAGTTCACGTTTGCCTTGGTGGTGATTTCACCAGCCAGAACGACCAGACCGGTATTACACAGGGTTTCTGCTGCAACACGTGCAGATGGGTCCTGTTCAAGAATCGCATCAAGGACGGCATCAGAAATCTGATCCGCAACTTTATCTGGATGACCTTCAGAAACGGATTCCGAAGTAAAGAGATAATCATTAGACATAAAAAAAGCTCCTTTTCAAAAGGCGTATGCTGTCGCAACCGCCTCAAAAAGAAGCCTGCGACGCTTTAGCGAGATTTATAAACCGCTTCGCAAGTTGCCCGTTAACTCAGCGGTGACCAACATTGTACGCCCATATTTCAAGTTATCAAGAAAGAGCCACATTTACGACACATTATGCATTTTTTTGCAAAAGCGTATTCATCCTGCCGCAAACTTTCCCATCAAGGATTTCCGCACTCCAACAACACATTCAAAACATGATGGCTATTGCTATAATGGAAATCTTTAGGAAATAAGACAATGCGGTTCTTTCTGTTTATCCTGTGGGCTATCCACTGGCTGCCACTGCCTATACTGGGTCGGCTGGGAAAACTGCTCGGCACCTGTGCCTACCACTTCTGGAAACGGCGCCGGGAAATCACCCTGACCAACCTTGCACTCTGCTTCCCTGATAAAAGCGAAGCGGAGCGGGAACGTATTGCGCTTGAACATTTCCAAGGCTATGGGCGAAGCATCCTGGAACGTGGCATTCTCTGGTGGTCATCTGTTGACCGCATCAAAAGACTGACCCATCTTGAAACAGAAGTCCCTTACAACGAAACCCGCAATGGACCGGTCATCTTCCTGTGCCCGCACTTTGTATGTCTTGAGATTCCTGGCGCCATCATCACCATGGACTCGCCAGGTTGTTCCATCTACACCGAACAGAAAAACAAGGTCTTTGACAAAGTCCTGCGTAAAGGCCGTGCGCGCTTCCACCCTGATGTATTCCTTTTCAACCGCAGCCAGGGCATCAAACCCATCATCCGTGCGCTGCACAAGAACATCCCTTTCCTGATGCTGCCTGACATGGACTTCGGTCTGAAAGACGCGGAATTTGTCCCATTCTTCGGGGTGCCTGCCGCCACCCTTGTCGCGACATCCCGCCTTGCCGCCGCTTCACGCGCCAAGGTCATTCCGGTCATTGCGACATTCGCTCCGAATTACAGCGGCTGGAACCTTAAGTTCTACCCGCCTTGGGAAAATTTCCCGACCAAAGACGCCTGGGCAGATACCAAGCGCATGAATGAATTCATCGAGGAACGCATCCTCGAAAACCCTTCTCAATACCTGTGGACCCACCGGCGTTTCAAGACACGCCCCGAAGGCATGCCACCGGTCTATGGCAAATACAGCAAGAAATAGCTGTGTTATCTGCCAGTCGATATTGGATCTGATATGAAACTCAAATTCACAAAAATGCATGGAGCTGGCAATGATTTCGTCGTATTCGACGCCTGCAGCCAGCAGGTCAACCTGACTGAAGACCAGTGGCGCTTTATCGCAGACAGACGCTTTGGCATCGGCGCTGACCAGATGCTCGTTGTTGAACCGCCACGCCTTCCTGATACCGATTTCCGTTACCGTATATTCAATGCAGATGGCGGGGAGGTTGAACAGTGTGGCAACGGCGCAAGAGCCTTTGCCATCTTTGTCACCGCAACCGGCATGACTGACAAGAATCCAATCAGGGTTGAAACCAAGGCCGGCGTCATTGAACTCAAGGTCGAAAGTGAGAACACTGTCACTGTCGATATGGGCAAACCTGTCCTCACTGCACCCGATATCCCATTCAATCCAGCAGGTCTCAACGCCAGAACACAGCACAACATCGAAGTCTGGCAACTGGATCTGGCAGAAAACACCGGCACTGTTGAGATTGCCGCTGTCTCAATGGGCAACCCGCATGCTGTGCAGGTTGTTGATGATGTCGATACAGCCCCTGTCCTCAAGCAGGGACCTCATATTGAGCACCATCCATCATTCCCTAACCGTGTGAATGCGGGTTTCATGCAGATTGTTGACCGCCACAGCATCCGCCTGCGTGTTTTCGAACGTGGCGCGGGCGAAACACTTGCCTGTGGCACCGGTGCCTGTGCTGCTGTTGTTTCCGGCATCCAACGGGGATTATTGGACTCTCCTGTCAGGGTTGAAGCCCGTGGCGGTATTCTCAATATCGCATGGCAGGGCGAAGGCTCAAATGTCATGATGACAGGTCCTGCAGTCATCGTGTTCAATGGTACAATCGAACTATAGGGTAGATAACTATCAGCTACCATCAATCATCATAAGGATCAGCCTATGACTTTCGATGTTTCAAAATTCTGCGTAACCAACGGCAAAAAGTTCCGCCTGAAAGACTACTCCACCCTTGTAGACCCTTTTTACAAGAGCAAGAAGGACTACAAGAAAATCCTTGATAGAAATGTTGAAGAGATGACTGAACAGCAGAGCATGCTGTTCGCCTCTGCCGATTACTCCCTGCTGATCATCTTCCAGGCAATGGATGCCGCAGGCAAAGATGGCGCCATCAAGCACGTTATGTCTGGCGTCAACCCACAGGGGTGTTATGTCCAGAACTTCAAACAGCCCTCTTCATTAGAACTGAAACACAGCTTCCTCTGGCGCGCTTCCCTGGCCCTGCCACAGCGTGGCGAAATCGCCATCTTCAACCGCTCATACTATGAAGATGTGCTGATTACCCGCGTCCATCCAGAAATCCTCAATGCATCCAAACTGCCAGACAAGAAGTTTGACAAGGAATTCTGGGACAACCGTTACAAAGATATCCGCAATTTCGAAGAGCATCTGCACCGTAACGGCACCCGCATCCTCAAGTTCTTCCTGTACGTTTCCAAAGAAGAACAGCGCCAGCGTCTGCTCGACCGCATCAACATTGTTGAGAAGAACTGGAAACTGAGCATGGGTGACTTTGAGGAGCGCAAATCCTGGGATCAATACATGTCTGCCTTCGAAAAGGCAATCCAGAACACCTCCACTCCAGAATGCCCATGGTATTGTGTGCCAGCCGATGACAAGC
>CAZHQM010000079.1:0-7685 GCA_964534155.1 uncultured Oxalobacter sp. | reverse complement strand
GTGAGGTCAAGATAGCTACCGAAAAGAATTACCGCATCAACGGTGAGATTACCGCTCAGGAAGTCCGCCTGATTGGTGTAGACAATGAGCAGATTGGTGTCGTAACCCTGCGAGAAGCGTTCAAACTGGCTGAAGAGGCCGATGTTGATATCGTTGAGATGTCACCAACTGCCCGGCCTCCTGTCTGCCGTCTGATGGACTATGGCAAATTCCGCTATGCCCAGCAGAAGAAGGCGCATGAAGCCAAGCTGAAGCAGAAAGTGGTTTCCGTCAAGGAAATCAAGTTCCGTCCAGGGACAGATGAAGGGGACTACAACATCAAGCTCCGCAATCTGGTCAAGTTCTTGGAAGATGGCGATAAATGCAAGGTGACCTTGCGTTTCCGTGGCCGTGAGATGGCTCATCAGGATATCGGTTTCCGTATGCTGGAACGTCTCAAGGAGGATCTGGATCCATACGGTCAGGTAGAGCAGTTTCCAAAGATGGAAGGCCGTCAGATGGTGATGGTTCTTGCACCGAAGAAAAAGAAATAAAGAATCTGTTCCCGGCGCATGGCGCGGCGGGATGGACACAGTGGCAACACTGTAAAACAAGTGAGAGTAGGCATCCAAAGCGTCACATAGGGTGACCACCTGCAATCATGTTAAAGGAGCTGTCTGAAAAGACAGGAAAAACTATGCCAAAAATGAAAACTAAGAGCAGCGCGAAAAAACGTTTTCGCGTCCGTCCAGGTGGCACCATCAAGAGTGCACAGGCATTCAAACGCCATATCCTGACCAAGAAAACCACCAAAGCTAAACGTCACCTCCGTGGTACAGTCAACGTCAATGCAAGCGACGTCGCATCTGTATTGCGTATGATGCCTAGCGCATGATCCATTAACGCGAACAACAAGGAAAGAATATGTCCCGAGTAAAACGTGGGGTCACTGCACGGGCCCGTCATAAAAAAGTTCTGAACGAAGCAAAAGGCTTTCGTGGCCGTCGTGGTTCAGTATATCGTGTAGCTAAAGAAGCCGTCATGAAGGCAGGTCAGTATGCCTATCGTGACCGTAGAGCTAAAAAACGTGTATTCCGCGCACTGTGGATTGCCCGTATCAACGCTGCAACCCGTGAACTGGGTATCAACTACAGCGTATTTATGAACGGTCTGAAAAAAGCAGCCATCGAACTGGACCGTAAGGTTCTGGCAGACATGGCAGTCTTTGACAAACCTGCTTTCGCTGCAATCGTTAATCAGGTTAAGGCAGCTGTCGCAGCCTGATCGACCAGCAGTATGCACAGATCGGAGCGGGGCAAGAAATTGCTTGTCCCGCTTTTTTATTTATCCGTTGTCAGACAGGAATAAAACGGCATGGATTCATTAGAACAGTTGATTGATTCCGCTAAACAGGATTTTCAGGCGGCACCCGATGCGGTCTCCCTTGAAAATGCCAAGGCAAAATATCTCGGTAAGACTGGGCTGATCACCGCCCAGATGAAACAGCTTGGCAAGATGCCACCAGAAGAGCGCAGGGCGCGTGGTGCAGTCATCAATGCAGCCAAAGGGCAGATTGAAGGTGCCCTGAATGCACGGCGTCAGGAAATCGCCAACGCGAAACTGCAGGAAAAACTCAATGCCGAGGCAATCGATGTCACTCTGCCAGGCCGTGGCAGAGGCAAGGGTGGTATCCATCCCGTCATGCGTACTTGGGAACGCATTGAAAGAATTTTCGGCTCAATCGGTTTCGATGTGGCAGATGGCCCAGAAATCGAAAACGACTGGACCAACTTCACTGCATTGAACAGCCCTGAGAACCATCCAGCGCGTTCCATGCAGGATACTTTTTATATTGAAGGCAATGACACACAGGGCAAGCCGCTCCTGCTGCGTACCCATACCAGTCCAATGCAGGTCCGCTATGCACGCTCTCATGACCTGCCTGTCAAGGTCATTGCGCCAGGCCGCACCTACCGTGTTGACAGTGATGCGACCCACTCCCCGATGTTCCATCAGGTCGAAGGTCTGTGGATTGACACAGACATCAGCTTTGCTGACCTGAAAGGCGTTTATCTGAACTTCATCCAGGCTTTCTTTGAAACCGATAATGTCCAGATACGTTTCCGCCCATCTTATTTCCCATTCACCGAACCATCCGCTGAAATCGATATCGCTTTTGGTTCTGGTCCATTGAAAGGCCGTTGGCTTGAAGTTTCTGGCTGTGGTCAGGTTCATCCAAATGTCCTCAAGAACATGGGAATCGATTCAGAAAAATATACCGGGTTTGCCTTTGGCTCAGGTCTCGAACGCCTGACCATGCTCCGCTATGGCATCAATGACCTCCGACTGTTCTACGAAGGAGACCTGCGTTTCCTCAAGCAGTTCAACTGATCGGGTCACCCGTCAATCGATAGTAATAGAAACGAATATTGGATTTGAAAGAAGATTATGCAATTTTCTGAAAATTGGCTGAGAACCATCGTCAATCCTAAAATGACCACAGATGAACTGGCCCATCTGATGACGATGTCTGGCATGGAAGTCGAAGAAGTCGTTCCTGCCGCAAAACCTTTTTCAAAGATCGTTGTTGCCCGTGTGCTTGAAGTCGCAGACCACCCAAATGCAGACAAGCTGCATGTCTGTAAGGTCGATGCAGGTACCGGTGAAACACTCGAAATCGTCTGTGGTGCACCGAATGTCCGCCCTGGCATGACAACAGGCTGTGCACTGGTTGGCGCGTTCCTGCCTCCAGGTGAGGATGGCAAGCCATTCGCTATCAAGAAGAGCAAGCTCCGTGGTGTGGTTTCCAACGGTATGCTGTGCTCCCTGCGTGAACTGCAGCTCTCTGATGACCACAGCGGCATCATGGATCTGCCAGAAGACGCACCAGTCGGCACCGATCTCCGTGATTATCTCGAACTCGAAGACAATATCTTCGATATCAAGCTGACCCCAAACAAGGCAGACTGCCTGTCTGTACTGGGTGTTGCCCGTGAAGTTTCTGCACTGACTGGCGAACCAATGGATTTCCCAGTCACCAAACTAGCAGAAGCTACCTGTGACGACCGCTTTGAAGTCAATATCGAAGCCAGCGAATTCTGTGGCCGCTTTACCAGCCGGGTCATCCGCAACATCAATGCGAAAGCACCTACACCAGACTGGATGAAACAGCGACTGGAAAGAAGTGGTCAGCGTTCTATTTCTGCACTGGTTGATATCTCCAACTATGTCATGCTCGAATACGGTCAGCCAAACCATTTCTATGACCTCGGCAAGATCAATGGCGGCTTTACCCTGCGTTGGGGCAAGGCTGGTGAAAAGGCTGCCCTGCTGAATGACCAGACCGTTGACGTCGATGATTGGGTTGGCGTGATTCTGGACAATGATGGCATTGTTGCGCTCGGCGGTGTCATGGGGGGGGACCGTACCTCCATCTCTCTGGAAACAACCGATATCCTGCTGGAATCTGCGTTCTTCTGGCCAGATGCAATCCGTGGCAGAACCCGCCGCTACAACTTCACCACTGAGGCGGCTCACCGCTTTGAACGTGGTGTTGACTATGCGAATACCGTCAATGCGATGGAACGCATGACCGAACTCGTCATGAGCATCTGTGGTGTTGAAGGTCAGACCAAGGTTGGTCCAGTCAATGACCAGATTGCAGCACTGCCAGAACGCAAACCGGTTACCCTGCGCCGTGCACGTGCAGAAAAAGTCATTGGTATTCCACTGACTTCCGAACAGATTGCTGACATCTTCACCCGTCTGAAACTCGATTTCACCCAGGATGGAGATACCTTCACCGTCAATCCACCATCCTACCGTTTCGATATCGAGATCGAGGTGGATCTGATTGAGGAAATCGCACGCGTCTATGGCTTTGAAAACATCCCGGCACTGCCTCCAATGGCACGCAACAAGATGCGCATTGCGCCAGAAAACAGCCGTTCCCTGTTCTCCATCCGTCAGCAGATGGCAGACCTGGAATATCAGGAAGTCGTGAACTACAGCTTTGTCGATGAAGTCTGGGAAAAAGATTTCGCAGGCAATGACAATCCAATCCGTCTGCTGAACCCAATCGCAAGCCAGATGAGCGTCATGCGTACAACCATGATTGGCAATCTGGTTTCCAATATCCAGTTCAACATCAACCGCAAGGTTTCCCGTATCCGCCTGTTCGAAATCGGTGCGGTATTCCTGAGAAACCCTGAAGTTGAGGAAGGTCCTCTGAGCGTCAAGGGTTACGAACAGCCTAAACGCCTGACAGCTGCGGCTTATGGTCTGGCAGAAGAAGAACAGTGGGGTCTGGCTGCGCGTCAGGTTGACTTCTTCGATGTCAAGGCTGACCTCGAGGCACTGGTTGCCCCGGCAGAACTGCGTTTCATCAAGGCAGAACATCCTGCCCTGCATCCAGGACGCTGTGCAAAGGTCGTTCTGAATGGCGCTGAAATCGGTGTCATCGGTGAACTGCATCCATCCCTGCAGCAGAAATACGATCTGCCACACGCACCGGTCCTGTTTGAGATCGATGTCAAACCACTGCAGAGCATCAATATTCCACAGTACAGCGAAATCTCCCGCTTCCAGCCAGTGACAAGAGATATTGCACTGCTGGTGAAAACGGCGACTCCTGTTCAGGATATTATTGACATCTTTAATAAGGAAAAAGATAATAATCCGCAGTGTGGTATCATGCAAAGCGTTGTTTTGTTTGATGATTATCGAGGAAAAGGTCTGGAAGCCGATGAAAAGAGCCTGGCATTCCGCTTTACTCTGCTGGACAGCAACGGCACATTGCAGGATGAGGTTGTCGACGCCGCAGTCAATGCATTCGTTGCAGCGGTCGAAAAAGGCGTTGGCGCAAAACTGCGTGCATGATTCCTGAAGAAACAGTGGATATAATAAATAATAATGAAAGACACTCTGAAAAACGGTGATATGGCGCCTGAGTTACTCGATGAAGAGAGAGACGGTTCGACCCTGACCAAGGCAGAACTGACCGAGCTCCTGTATGAACAGGTCGGTCTGAACAAGCGTGAAGCCAAGGAAATGGTCGAAACCTTCTTCGAGGAAATCTGTGTTGCGCTTGAAAAAGGGGATATTGTCAAACTGTCCGGGTTTGGCAATTTCCAGTTGCGTGACAAGCCTCAGAGGCCAGGCAGAAACCCAAGAACCGGTGAAGAAATCCCAATCACAGCACGCCGTGTTGTGACTTTTCATGCGAGCCAGAAACTCAAGGCAATGGTCGAGTAATGGCATAACAGACTGGGGAAGTGAGATTCGATGAACGAAAAGGTACAGAAAACGGAAACAGCTGCGTTGCCATCGATTCCTGCAAAGCGTTACTTCACCATCGGTGAAGTTAGCGAATTGTGTGGTGTCAAACCCCATGTCCTGCGCTATTGGGAACACGAATTCACCCAACTGAAACCAGTCAAGCGTCGGGGAAACCGCCGCTACTATCAGCATCATGAAGTCCTGCTCATCAGACGTATCCGTGAGCTGCTGTATGATCAGGGCTATACCATCATCGGTGCAAGAAACAAACTCAATGAGCGCGTTGTGCGCACAGAGGAGCCAGAAGTACCTCAGCAGGAAACCGTTGTGGCTCCCTCTCTCGATGTCAGGCAGATCCGGGCAGGACTTGAGGAAGTCCTCTCACTGCTGACAGTGACCAGAAACCAGTAACTCTCAGGCATGGGCATTGCATGCCTGTAATCCAATACAGACATAGATGCAGAAAAAATGACCATGCGGATCCTGATAACAAACGATGATGGCTGGCAGGCACCAGGCATCAAGGCGCTGGCAGACATCCTGTCTGCAAAGGCAGAGGTCGTTGTTGTCGCCCCTGAGAGCAACCGCTCTGCCTGTTCAAGTTCCCTCACTGTCGCCTATCCCATTGAAGTCAATCAGGTCGAGGCAAACTGCTATGCAGTGTCAGGAACCCCTGCGGACTGTGTCCATATCGCTGTGACAGGCATCCTGCCATGGCGTCCTGACCTTGTGGTCTCCGGCATCAACCAGGGGCAGAATCTGGGCGAAGATACCCTCTATTCAGGCACGGTTGCCGGTGCAACCGAGGGATTCCTCTTTGATATCCCGTCCATCGCTTTCTCTCAGGTCGATTTTGGCTGGGAACATCTCGACAGTGCGGCAAAAGTCTCTTCAGACATCATTGACAGGCTGTATGGTCAGCTGTCGATGCCATGGCTTTTCAATGTCAACATTCCCAATCTGCCCTATGAGAGCCTCAAGGTCCATAAGGCCACCCGCCTTGGCAGACGGAATCCATCTCCCGGTGTCATCAGGGTACGCACGGAAAATAACATGAGAGCGTTTCAGATCGGTCCTTATGGAACCGTCCGTGATGCGCGGGAGGGAACAGACTTCCACGCTGTCAGTCAGGGATGGGTCTCTATCACACCATTGCAGGTTGACTGGACCTGTTACGATGCGATGCCAGGACTGGCAGGCATCCTGGATTGAGATGGGATCTGCCCAATAATCCGTCAGTTGACAAACAATCTGCGGAATGAATGGTAAGATATTGAAACAATAATGGAAAGAACAGTCCGAAAGCAGTATAACTGTACCGTTGGACTGAACCGAAACGGTTAAGCACTGTAAATGGAACATCTATGAAAAAAACAGCTTATACATTATCCATTCTGGCATGTGCCCTTCTCTGCGCGTGTAGCAGTACCCAGACCTCGGCACCTATCAGCGACATCTCTGGGATGACCAATCCAAAACAGAAACAGATGATTGATGCTGATACAGTGCACTATACCGTCGAACCAGGCGATACCCTGTCTCAGATCGCAAGGCGTTCCAACCATAGCGTGGCAGAACTGGTCGCATGGAACAACATCGAAACCCCAGACACCATCGAAGTCGGACAGGTGCTGAGAGTCCAGCGCCCAGAAAACGCAGCAGTGGCGACACCGGTCGATGTCAGTCAGGGAACAGCCACAACCGCCCCAGTGGCAAAGCCTGTTGTGGAAAAACCGCCAATTGATAAGAACACAACCTACTATACCGTCGAACCAGGCGACACGCTCTCTGGTATTGCAAGACGTTCCAATCACAGTGTCGCTGACCTGGTTGCCTGGAATGAGATCGCCTCCGCAGATTCCATCGAGGTTGGTCAGAAACTCCGTGTCCAGAAACCAGAGACCACGGTGAAACCGATTGCCGCCGCTCAGCCAAAGAAGACCACGACAACGACAGCGGCAACAACGCAGAAACCGGCAGAAACCAGCAAACCTGCAACGACAGCAGCCACATCAAATACCGGCCCTCAGGGAGTTACCTGGGTATGGCCAACCCGCGGTAAGGTGATTGCATCCTATACCGCAGCAAGAAGAGGTATCGATATTTCCGGTACCAAAGGACAGAAAGTTGCCGCAGCAGCAGATGGTACCGTCCTGCACAAAGGCGCAATGAATGGCTATGGCAACCTGCTCATCATCAAGCACAGCAGCAATGTACTTTCCGCCTATGCCCATAATGACAGGATTGTCGTCAATGAAGGGCAGAAGGTCACCCGCGGACAGAAGATTGCGGAAATGGGTAATTCTGACAGCGAACGTGTTAAACTCCACTTCGAAATCCGTTATCAGGGCAAACCCGTTGATCCAACGAAATATCTGCCTAACCAATAACAGAAACTGTAAGCAGACAGACGGCACACTCTTGTCAGG
>CAZHQM010000078.1:0-7710 GCA_964534155.1 uncultured Oxalobacter sp. | reverse complement strand
TACAGGAAGTATATGCTAGAATTAAATGTTATCTTATGGGCGGTAACAAAAATAGCATATATGTTTCAGGGATATGAGGGTGTTATCCTGTTATATATGCGGGGTTAGTTGTTATCTTAAACAAATCTGGAGTTATATTTCATGTCTAACCGATTTAAAGCAGACACAGTATATAGTGGTGAAAAGGTTTTCGGGGGGTGTGGTTGTCTCGATACTAACAAGGTTTCCATCATTAAACGGACTAAAGGATGGATTGTTTTCAAACATGAATTCATGAAAAAAATCTTTCGTGTAAGACGTGATTATGTCGCCCGTTTCGGTGATTGCTTTTATAGCAATGATGATGAGTTCTATGCGAATTCCATCGAGCCAACCTTAAAACCGTTCTGATTCAGAATCTCGGATTTTCTGCATAAAACCGCTGTTTTGAACTATACCCCTTTAAGTAGTGGTCTACTTAAAGGGGTATAGTTCAAAACAGCGGTTTTTTTATGTTACTTAAGTTTTTTGTGTAAATTTCAACGTAAATCATTTAATTCAAATAGATACATCAAATTTCTTATGATGATTGGTAACAGAGCATCTTTGAATAAATGACTATTGTCCGAATATGTCATATGATTAACCTTTATAGATTTTTCTGGGAAATCTGTCATGAATTTTGACGTGGTTATTGTTGGTAGCGGACTTGCAGGGCTTTCTGTAGCACTCCGTCTTCCCAAGACTTGTAAAATTGCTGTTATCTGTAAGCGGACCTTCTGGGAAAGTTCCAGTAATCTTGCCCAAGGGGGAATTGCTGCTGTACTGAATCCAGTTCTGGACAGTACAACCAAGCATTTTGAAGATACCTTAACAGCAGGTGCAGGTCTTTGTGATGAAGTTGCCACACAGTTTATTGTGGAGCATGGTGGCGAAGCTATTGACTGGTTGATCAATCAGGGAGTTCCATTTTCTCGGGATTCATCTCCTGACAATGATTATCATCTGACACGTGAAGGCGGTCATAGTCAACGAAGGATTTTCCATGCGGCTGATGCTACTGGGCATGTTGTTCAAGAGACATTGGAAAAAGTCATTCATAATCATGACAATATCCAACTTTTTGAAAATCATTGTGCCGTTGATCTGATCACTTCCGACAAATTAGGTGAAGATGTTCAGCCAGTCAAATGTTATGGCTTATATGTTCTGGATGTTATTCAAGGCGTAGTACGTACTTTTTCTGCCCGTCACACAGTTCTGGCAACTGGTGGTGCTGGTAAAGTCTATATGTACACCACGAACCCTGATACATCTACAGGTGATGGCGTTGCAATGGCTTGGCGTGCTGGTTGTCGTGTTGCCAACATGGAGTTTGTCCAGTTCCATCCAACCTGTCTGTATCACCCTTATGCAAAATCATTCCTGATTTCGGAATCGGTTCGTGGTGAAGGTGGTTTGTTGAAGTTGCCGCCTGATGCCGGCGCAGATGCTGGAAAACGTTTTATGCCAGAGCATGATGAACGCGCAGAACTTGCCCCTCGTGATATTGTGGCCCGCTCTATTGACTTCGAGATGAAGAAACGCGGGCTTGATTATGTGCATCTTGATATCAGTCATCAGGATCCAGAGTTCCTCAAGTCACATTTCCCAACAATCTATGCCCGTTGTCTTGAGTTAGGCATTGATATTACGAAAGAACCGATTCCTGTTGTTCCTGCTACGCACTTCTCCTGTGGTGGCGTTGTTACAGATACGAAAGGTCGAACTGACATCAAGAATCTTTATGCTGTTGGTGAAACTGCTTGTACTGGATTGCATGGTGCAAACCGTTTGGCAAGTAATTCCCTGCTTGAATGTCTGGTTATTGGTAAGGCGGCAGCAGAAGATATCGTTTCTGAATCTGTTGATTCCATCCGGGATTTGCCTGAGTGGGATGAAAGTCAGGTTTCCAATGCCAACGAGGATGTTGTGATTTCTCACAATTGGGATGAACTCCGTCGATTCATGTGGAATTATGTGGGGATAGTCCGTACAACCAAACGCTTGGAACGCGCGCAGCATCGAATTGATCTGTTAAGAGAAGAAATTGACGAATATTACGCCAATTTCATTATCAGTCAGAATCTCTTGGAACTGCGCAATCTTGTTGATGTGGCATCGTTGATTGTTGAAAGCGCTTTGTCACGCAAGGAGAGCCGAGGGCTGCATTACAACGCTGATTATCCTGCAATCTTCCCTAAGGCTATGCCATCGGTATTGACACCGGAAAGAAAACGGAAAGCTTAACAGTCAGTGTTTAGTCAGAATGGAAAGAGTGGGAGTGTATTCCTGATTTTTTCCATTCTTTCTTCTTTATCAATAAGATACTGGAGACCTTCTGCAATCTTGGTATTCTGATTCATGTTGGCAAAGTCAATGGCCGACAGCTTTTGCTGGTTTTTAATGGTCAGGTCTGCCCCGTTTTCATAAAGCAGTTTGACGGTATAGATATGTCCTGCCTGTGCAGCCATCATAAGTGGAGTGGTTCCATTAGGTGATGCCGCATTGACAAAGGCGTCCCTGACCAACAGCATTTTCACGATTGTGTTGTTTCCATTTGCTGCGGCATAGTGCAGAGGCGTCCAGCCATTCTTGTTAACTTTCGCGCCTTTCTTTAGTAAGGCGGTAACGGCTTTTTCATTTCCTCGATAGCAGGCAATCATCAGGGCTGTATCACCATTGAAAGCCATGGCGTCGAGCTTAGTTCTCTTGTCGGCTAACAGGACATCTAATACACTATTTGAATCTTCCCGCATTGCGAGAATCAGACCGGTGTCTCCACGCTGTGATTCAACAGCATTAGGATTGAATCCATTATCCAGCATGTCTTTGACCTTACTGGCATAGTCATTCTGAACAGCAATAAACCAGTCGTCCGTCTCATCTGCCAGTACAGACTGGCATAAGAAACAGCTCGACGCAGTCAGTATCAACAGCTGAACAAAAATTCTCTTTATGGCTCTAAACATAAGTTCTGGATGCAAGGAAAACAAAGCAATTTCTCAGCAAAAACCAACAGGGGCGATTACTTCGCGGTTGGTTTGATATTGAAGAGACGGAAGAAGTTCTCAGATGTAATCTGTCCAATCTTATCGATGGTCATTCCTCTCACTGCGGCAAGCTGTTTTGCAACTTCCAAGACATATGTTGGCTCATTGGTTTGACCTCGATATGCCTGTGGCGTGAGCCATGGAGAGTCAGTTTCAATCAACAGTCGATCAAGTGGAATGTAACCAGCAACTTTTCGCAGATCTTTTGACGCAGGATATGTCAGAATGCCAGAGAAGGAAATATAGAATCCCATATCCAGAGCCTCACGGGCAAAATTCATATTCTCATTGAAGCAGTGAATGATGCCACCGTAACCGCCTTTGTTGATTCCTGCACCTTCTTCCCGAAGAATTCTCAATGTATCTTCTGGCGCATTCCGGGTATGGATAATCAGCGGTTTTCCACAAATCCTTGAGGCACGGATCTGGGTCCTGAATCTGTCCATCTGCCAGCGCTGACGTGGTTTTACCCTGTAATAATCAAGACCTGTTTCTCCGATTGCGACAACTTTGGGATGTTGTGTCAGTTCAATGATTCTCTCAATTGTAGGTTCTTCAACGCCTTGGGGATTTGGATGTACGCCTACAGTCGTATGAATATTTTTTCTGCGTTCCGCTAGTCTCAGTGCGGCAGGAAAATCCTCTAAACTGATGCAGACACAAAGAGCATGGCTGACTTGATTGTCTTCCATCCGTTCAAGAATTTCAGGTTGGCGTTTTGCTAAATCTCTAAGATGCAAATGGCAGTGGGAATCTACGTACATAAATATAAAGGGTAATGTTGACTAATGGCTGTATTCTACAGAAATTGTCTGTCTGTTATCTAAAAATCTGATTGTATTCAAGTAGCAGGTCTTCCAATACCAATCTCGGAACCAGTGGATGGTCTGCCCTTCTTTTTCGTTCGTTTGTCAGCTTGATTGTCTCAAGAAGCTTAGCCATATTGGCGTTGCCTGCCAGCTTCTGGATATTTCTGCTGTGAGTTGGGTAATAGCGAATGGAGTTGGTCAATTTTTGTGAGAGCAAATCATACAACCAACGTTGAAACCAGAGGACAATCTGTTCCATAGGAACTTTTTGTAATTTCTCCGCTGTTTTCAGCAATGTCCTGTCTGAAATATTTCCAAGCTGCTGCAGGAAAAGGGCGTGTTCAGAAGCATTGGCTTCCTGCTCAAAGGCATTCTTGGCAGATAAAGGAGCCCCTCCTTGTTCTGCAAGCCAACGTTCTGCATCTGGTACATGTTGTTCTTTTAACCAGTTTAGACTTTCATCTTTGGTTGGCAATGGAAATGCAAGCTTCGCACAGCGGGAAAGGATCGTTGGAAGTAGTGAACCGATGTGACTTGTAACGAGCAGGAACAAGGAATTTGGCGGCGGCTCTTCAAGAATTTTCAATAAGGCATTGGATGCCTCTTGAGTCATTGATTCTACAGGGTAAATCACCATTACCCTGAAACCACCACGATGGGTTGTTATATTGACATAACTATTGAGTTGGCGAATGGCTTCGATTGGAATTTTCTTAGAAGGATTTTTATTTTTCTTGCTGTCAGTTTCTTCTGGTCTGGAATCTTCATTACTTTGTTCAACATCAAATGATTCTGGTGACAGCTTCCTGAAATCTGGATGGGAATCCTGGTCAAACCAATGGCAGGATTCACACCTTCCACAGGCATCTCCATTTTCATTGTGATGTTCGCAAAGCAAAGATCTGGCAAAAGAAACTGCAAAATCTATTATCCCGGTTCCTTCTGGACCATGAAACAGTAACGCGTGGGGAATTTTATTTCTCATCCCTTGAAGCGTCAGCCAATTTTTTTTATGCCATGGATAAATATCTAAATCCATTATCTACCTGAATTCATTGATAAAATCAATTAGAAGCCATCAGATTCCTGATAATCGATGCAATCTGCTCTTGAATTTCTTCAATCGGTTTTGAACTGTCAATAATCTGAAAACGCTGGGAATAGCTTTTTGCGCGCATCAGGTAGCCCACTTGAACCCGTTTGAAGAAATCTTCTTTTTCCTGCTCAAATTTATCCATCGCGTGCGTTTTCTTTCGACGCCTTTCAGCAATCTCAGGTTGAAGATCAAAAAGCAGAGTCAAATCTGGTTGAAAATTGTCTTGAACCCAGGATTCCAATTTTTCCAGCTTATGCAGTGATAAACCTTTTCCGTATCCTTGATAGGCAAAGGAGGCATCTGAGAAACGGTCGGAAATCACCCAGGTTCCACGTTCTAATGCAGGATAGATGACCTGCTCGAGATGTTCTTGTCGTGCTGCGAACATCAGGAGTGCTTCTGTTGATGGGTACATCTTCTGATGCAGCAGAATTTCTCTCAGTTTTTCTCCTAATGGTGTACCACCAGGCTCTCTTGTAAGGATATTGTCTATACCTGCCTGTGATAAGAGCCTGCTTACAAAAGAAATATGCGTGGATTTCCCTGCTCCATCAATGCCCTCAAATGTTATGAAGCGCCCTTTTCTCGAATTGCTCATTTTTTCAGAATGTATTGTTCAACGGCTTTATTGTGGTCGTCCAGGTTATTTGAGAATTGGCTTGTGCCATCTCCTCGGGATACAAAATACAGCGCATCTGTTTCTGTTGGATGAAATGCTGCTTCAAGTGAGGATATCCCTGGCAGTGCAATAGGCGTTGGTGGCAACCCTTTGCGTGTATATGTATTGTATGGGGTATCTCGAAGCAGGTCGGATTTGTGGATCTTTCCTTCATAGCGGCTACCCATCCCATAGATTACGGTTGGGTCAGTCTGAAGTTTCATGTCACGTTTGAGTCGATTGATAAATACGCCTGCAATCATTCCGCGATCGCTTTTCCTGCTGGATTCTTTCTCAATAATGGATGCCATAATCAATCCATCATAGACCGATTTGTACGGTAATCCCTCCGCGCGGTTTTCCCATAATTTATTGAGCTTCGACATCATATTCCGTTGAGCAAGCTGATAAATCTTGATGTCAGATGCCCCTTGTCTGAATTGATATGTGTCTGGATAGAACAACCCCTCTCCGCTCGCATAGTTCAGCCCCAATTTCTGAAAGAGTTCTTGGTCTGACAGATCAGCGGTTTCGTGTTTCAGCGCTGGATGAGAATCGATGGCCTTGCGCATCTGCTTGAATGTCCAACCTTCAATAACTGTTACGCTTTCTTGAGCATAAATGCCATTGGACAGTTTCTGCATCAGGCGATAAGGAGACTCTCCGGCGCGAATATCATATGGACCAGGTGTAAATCCTGAACTTTTTCCTGATACTGTCATCAACAACGAGAACAATGCTCCATTGATGTTGTCAGCATTCGCATTCATTCTTGCCGTGATGTCTGAAACAGAATCAGATGCCTGGACTTCAAAACGGACTGCCCGTCCCTTTGAAAATACCGGCATAAAAATCCAACAGATGAAAGAAATCAGAAGAATTGCAATCAATCCCCCTACTCCTGCCAAAATATAGCGGCGGTTATTGTTTTTTTTCTTTCTTGTCGTTGCCATAGTCAGGTTGCATAGTTCAGGTTGGTCACTCAGATATAATATGCAGAGAATATACTCTAAACAGGGAACTTTTTCTTTATTTCTTCGTCTTTAAAGGTTGCTTTGTGTCAGAAAGTTCAGATAGTCGCTCAACAGGGTTCATTTCATTATTGGATTCAATCGGTATCCTGGCACTTGAGGGAGCAGATGCAGTACCGTTTATTCATCGTCAGTTAAGTAATGATATTGAGAGCCTCGGGAATGACAAGGCATGCCTTGCTGCCTACTGTTCTCCTCAGGGGCGTGTGTTGGCTCTCTTTACAGTCTGGAAACAATCTGGGCGGGTTTTTCTGGCTCTTCCTAAAGATATTCTTCCTGCCATTCAAAAACGACTCAAAATTTATGTTCTAAGAGATAAGGTCACAGTTTCTGATGTCTCTGCTGAATTTCATGTGTACGGTATTTGTGGACGGAACTTTATTAAACCAATTGTGCAAGATGCGGAAATTCCTGTAGCACTTTATGAAAAGATAGATAACGATATCGCTACTGTTGTCAAATGGCCGGATTCGTTGAATGATGAACGATGGTTGTGTTTTTCTCGACGCATTTTGAAATTGTCTGAAAATGTCGATGAAAATCAATGGTGGCGAGCTGATATATTAGCTGGAATGCCAAGAATCAACTTGGCAGTTCAAAACCGCTATATTCCACAAATGCTGAATCTTGAGCAGATTGGCGGTCTTTCTTTTACGAAGGGCTGTTATCCTGGACAGGAGATTGTTGCACGAAGTCAGTATCGGGGTTCTGTTAAGTCTGGTCTGTTTATAGGGCATGCAGTGCTTACAGGGGGGGATTTCGAAACGGAATTGACTGGAAAGCCATTATTCAATAGTTTTGGGAGTGAATGCGGCTCTATTATCCTTGCTGATATCAGCAAAGGTCATGTTGATTTTCTTGCTGTTGCCAGATTTGAAGATGCCAGTTCTGGAGATGTACATCTTGAGAGAGGAAATGGACCGGCGGTTGAGCTTATACGGTGTGAGTGAACATTAATGGAAAAGGGAAAGCAATTGAACCCTACCCCTAAAAGTAGACCAGTTCATTAGTCAATTGCATGGGCTATCTGTTCCCGGTACTGAAC
>CAZHQM010000077.1:0-7725 GCA_964534155.1 uncultured Oxalobacter sp. | reverse complement strand
AACCGAAACAGAGCGTTGTGTCTGTCCCGTAAGCGGAGAATTGAGATTATCCACCCACATCCTTGAACCTGTCAACTCTTTTTCCGAAAAAATTTCATGTCTGTGCAACATTTTTATCAGACAAAATAGAAATGCCCATCAAGTTCCGTTGATGGGCATTGCAGTTTATCGGCTTACTTCAGCAAAATTTCTTCCATTAAAACAGGGGCCTGCATACTATCCAGCCCAGATACCCTGTTATTGATTTCAGACATTCGCTCCTGTAATCGCAAAAAATGCCTGAAAGTACTCTGGGAATGTTTTTGCAACACAGCGTGGATCATTGATACGGACATTGACGCCTTTCCTGAGTGCTCCATTCAGGCTTGCCAATGAAAAACACATTGCCATGCGGTGGTCATTGTAGGTATCAATCACCGCATCCTGCATCTGTTCAACCGGAATCACCTTCAGCCAATCAGGTCCTGTCTCAACACCGACACCCAACTTGCGCAGTTCGGTTGCCATCGCATCAATGCGGTCAGTTTCTTTCACTCGCCAGCTGCCGATATTGCGCAGCAGACTTGGACCATCCGCATAGACAGCCAGCATTGCGACGGTCATCGCCGCATCTGGAATCAGATTGAAATCCTCATCAATCGCCTTGAGTGCACCGCCAGAAGACACCTCGACAAAATTCTCGCCATAGGTGACTTTTGCCCCCATTTTTTCCAAGACGTCCACAAAACGGATATCGCCCTGAATGCTGTTCTTGCCAACGCCCTGCACACGGACCGGACCGCCAGCAATTGCCGCAGCCGCCAGGAAATAGGACGCAGAAGAAGCATCACCCTCAACGTGAACCACGCCCGGAGAGCGGTAACGCTGACCTTTTTTGATGGTGAATGCCTGCCAGCCATCACGCTCCACATCGACACCGAAAGTCCGCATCATGTTCAGCGTGATTTCAATATAAGGCTTGGAAATCAGTTCACCGACCACATGGATAGTCACATCCTCTTCCAACGCCATCAGCGGGGATGCCATCAGCAGCGCTGTCAGGAACTGGCTGGAAACATTACCCTTGACTTTCAGATTGCGGGAATCGATGTTGCCACTACGGATGCGGATTGGTGGATACCCCTGATTCTCGACATATTCAATGTTCGCACCTGATGCGTTGAGCGCATCGACCAGATCACCGATCGGTCTCTCGTGCATACGAGGGATACCATGCAGCAGATAATCACCGCCCAGCGCAGCGAGCGCCGCGGTCAATGGACGGACCGCAGTACCCGCATTGCCCAGAAACAGGTCTGCCTCTTTGTTCGGCAAAGCACCATTACCACCCGTGACATCGTATTCATTGGCTGTATCGGTTTCTTTCCAGTCAATACCGAGTTTCCGCAACCCATCCAACATCACAGAGGTATCGTCTGATGCCAGCAGATCACAGATCTTGGTCTTGCCCTCTGCCAGCGCAGACAACAGAAGGGTGCGGTTGGAAATACTCTTGGAGCCCGGCAGCACCACAGTACCAGAGACATTGTCGACCGGCTTCAGGTCAATATAAGCAGGATATTGAGTCATATATTTTTATTTCTTGGATTCAGCAGATTCAATGGCACAACGCCAGCTCATTCTTGCCTGACGGGCATTGGCGAAAATCGCCTCAAGCCCCGCACCATCTTTGTCTGCCAGCAGTTTGCGGATTCGGGCCAGCTCTTCCATATAGGCATCAAGCCCCTCAAGCAGATGCTCACGATTCGCCAGTGAGATATCTCGCCACATTTCAGGAGAGGATTCTGCAATACGGGTAAAGTCACGGAACCCACTCGCCGCATACTGGAAGAACAGCTCGGACAACGCATGGTCTGCCACATAATCCACCAGACCATAAGACAGCAGATGAGGCAGATGGCTGACTGTCGCAAAAACATTGTCATGCCCAGACGGTGTCAGGTAATGGATGATGGCGCCACAGGTTTCCCAGAGTTCTGCCACACGGGTGACATCTTCCTCAGCATTTTCAGGCAACTGGGCAATAACGGTTTTCTTGCCCTCAAACAAGGTGGCAAACGCCGCCTCTGGACCATTGGATTCACTGCCCGCGATTGGATGCGCAGGCACAAACCTGGCAATGCGTTCGCCCAGTGCTTCACGCGCCATCGCAGCAACATCGGATTTGGTACTACCCGTATCGGTGATGACGATATCCTTCGGCAGATATGGCAGGAAGGAGGTCAGGACACGGGCTGTCTGCGCAACCGGCACCGCCAGCATCAACAGATCCGCATCCTTGAAAGTCTCTTCCAAAGAGGAGCCTGCATCATCGACAATACCCAACGCATGCGCACGCGCCAGCACATCCTGATGACGTTCAAGTCCGACAATACGCCCCTGATACCCCGCCTTGCGCAATGCAAGCGCAACCGAGCCGCCAATCAGGCCAACGCCACAGATAACAATTTTCTTGAATGCAACCACGGAATTACGCCAGAATTTCTTTCAGAGCCTTGATGAATGCACGGTTCTCTTCTGGCAGACCAATGGAAATGCGCAGCCATTTTGGCAGTTTATAACCTTTGACAGGACGGACAATGATGCCGCGTTTCAGCAGTTCCAGATTGACACGGGCACCCGCATCGTCATCATCGCCCACCTTGACCAGCACGAAGTTACCGTAGGAAGGCACATATTCCAGCCCCATTTCCTCGAACGCCTTGACCAGATCCTTGTAGCCCAGCGCATTGATTTCAGCACTCTTCTTCAGGAATTCCCGATCATTCAGCGCTGCGATTGCCGCCGCCTGCGCTGCGGTATTGGTATTGAATGGCTGACGGACACGGTTCATCAGATCGGTCAGTTCAGGCTGTGCCAGTGCAAAACCGACACGCAGTGCTGCCAGACCATACGCCTTGGAGAAGGTACGGGAAACCAGCAGGTTAGGATATTTCTTGACCCAAGCGGTGGAATCGTACTGGATGGAAGAATCCAGGAATTCGTTATACGCCTCATCAATAACAACCACCACATTGGAAGGCACCTTGTCCATGAAGGCTTCAATTTCTTCTGGCTTCAGGAAAGTACCGGTTGGATTGTTTGGGTTCGCCAGGAAAACAATCTTTGTGTCTTCACGGATTGCTTTCAGCATTGCATCCAGGTCATGCCCATAATTCTTGGAAGGCACTTCAATACCAACCGCACCAACCGCTTTCGCAGTCAGCATATAGACGATGAAGGAATATTCTGAAAAGACAATGGAATCACCGTTCTTGGCAAAAACCCTGCCCGCAATATCGATGATGTCGTTACTGCCATTACCCAGAGTAATCCAATCCATTGGCACATCATAACGCTCGGAAATCGCCTTCTTCAGTTCATAGCCATTCGCATCTGGATAACGTCCGCTATCACCAGACAAAACTTCCTGAATAGCTTTCAATGC
Source organism: uncultured Oxalobacter sp. (assembly GCA_964534155.1). Classification (GTDB taxonomy): domain Bacteria; phylum Pseudomonadota; class Gammaproteobacteria; order Burkholderiales; family Burkholderiaceae_D; genus Oxalobacter. The sequence goes on along the minus strand of CAZHQM010000077.1, from coordinate 4,298 downwards.
AGATGGCGGCATACCCATCGGGTTTTCATTGGATGCCAGTTTGATGATCTTGTTTGGATCCAGTCCAAATTCACGGGCAACCTCAGAAATCGGTTTACCTGCCTGATAAGGTGCGATGGTATGGATGTAATCGGTAGCGAATTGCTTATTCATGATTCTTCCAGTCAACTGTCTGCTAATTATTAAATAGGGTATGAACCAAGGACCTTGAGGTAGGTCACACGGTCTTTCAGCTCTGCCAGAGCCTTGATAATCTTTTCTTCCTTGATATGTCCGACCAGATCCACGAAGAAATAGTATTCCCAGTTTCCACCTTTGGTAGGACGGGATTCCAAGCGGGTCATGGAGACACCGTATTTATCGAACGGTTCCAGCATCTTATAGACAGAACCGGCTTCATTCTTCACGGAAACCAACAGGGAAGTCTGGTCTTTACCTGTCGGATCAGTTTCTTTCCTGCCAATCACCGCGAAACGGGTGCGGTTCTGGGATTCATCCTGAATACCGGCATTGACGATTTTCAGTTCATAGCAGGTGGAAGCGATTTCACCTGCAATCGCCGCAACTGTTGGATCGTCTTTCGCAATACGTGCCGCCTCTGCATTGGAGGAAACCGCCTGTTTAGGAATATCTGGGAAATGGGTATTCAGCCAGCGCTGACACTGCGCCAACGCCTGCGCATGAGCAGAAATCTGCTTGATGCCATGCATATTGCCTGATGCGGTCATCAGGTTATGGCAGATAGGAATCGAAACCTCACTGCTGATGGTCAATGGCGTCCGCACGAACAAATCATAGGTACGGGTGATTGCACCTTCGGTCGAATTCTCAATCGGCACCACGCCGAATTCAGCTTTGCCAGCCTCGACAGATGCGAACACCTCATCCAGTGTTCCGCATGGCAGTGTTTCAACAGCCGTTCCAAAATTCGCATAGACCGCCTGTTCGGAAAAAGTACCTGCTGGGCCAAGGAACGCAATCACGCTCCGTTTTTCCAATGCCCGGCAGGCGGACATGATTTCACGGTAGATTGTCTGAAGATCCTTGCTGTCCAATGGACCAGGATTCCTGTCCGCGATTCCGCGCAGCACCTGCATTTCCCTGTCTGGGCGGTAAATCGGTGCGCCAGTCTTATTCTTGACCCGCCCAACCTCCTGGGCAACCTTGGCACGGCTGTTCAGCAGTTCAAGAATCTGCTTGTCAATGGCATCAATCTGATCGCGGAGTGGTTTCAGTAGTTTATCCATAGGTATCCAGCATCAAAAAAGCAGTCAAAATTTCTCTGGGAAACATTGTAAGGCATAACAGCAGAAAACAGGACATCCACACCAGATGTGCTTAATGTTTCTGCTCAAATTCCCGCATAAAGGCAATCAAGGATGCCACGCCCTCAACCGGCATGGCATTGTAGAGAGACGCGCGCATCCCGCCCAAGGTACGATGACCTTTCAGCTGAACCAATCCACGGCTTTCCGCCTCTTTCAGGAAAACATCGTTCAACGATTCATCGCGCAGGAAAAACGGCACATTCATCCGGGAGCGGCAATCTTCATCAACAGGATTGAAATAGAGGCTGCTGCCATCAATAAAGTCATACAGCATTGAGGATTTCTCGATACTGTTCTTTTCCATCTGTGCCACCCCACCTGACTGTTTCAGCCACTGCAAGACAAGTGAGCAAAGATAAATAGTGCCTGTCGGCGGGGTATTGAACATGGAACCATGCTCTGCGACATTCTGCCAGTCAAATACGGATGGACAGTATGCACTGGCATGACCGATCAGGTCTTCACGAACAATCAGGACAACGACACCAGCAGGACCGATATTCTTCTGGGCACCTGCATACACAACATCGTATTTGGAGAAATCAATCTGACGGGAAAGGATTTCTGAAGACATATCCGCAACCAGCGGTACATCACCAGTATCTGGCTGAAAATGGAACTGGACACCATGCACTGTCTCATTCGGACAGACATGGACATAAGCGGCACCTTCAGTCATCTGCCAACTGCCCTGAGTGGGGACTGACCTGAAACCACCGCTTTCAGAAGAAGCGGCGACATTTGCCCGGGCATATTTTGATGCCTCACCCAGCGCCTTGCCTGACCAGAGCCCTGTATGGACGAAATCAATCACCGCCGCATTCGCTGGATGAGCCGCAAGATTCATCGGGATGATGGCATTCATTGCCGTCGCACCGCCCTGCATGAACAGGATACGGTGACTCGCAGGCACTTCAAGCAGTTCGCGCAGGTCTTCTTTCGCCTGACGGATAATCGAGCCAAAGGATTCACCCCGATGGCTCATTTCCAGCACAGACATCCCTGTGCCATGCCAGTCGAGCATTTCATCTGCCGCCTGTTTCAGGACAGGCTCAGGCAATGCCGCTGGTCCCGCCGAAAAGTTGAAGACCCGCATAAACAGCCGTTACGCTTCCTCAGAATCTTTTTCGATATCTGCGTCCAGAATCCGCTGGAGACTACGCAGTTTTGTGCCTTCGTCCAGAGAAATCAGGGTCACACCCTGGGTTGCCCTGCCCATTTCGCGGATCTGATCGACACGGGTACGGTTCAGCACACCGCCTGTTGTCACCAGCATGATTTCATCGGTCGCCTTGACCAGAGTCGCAGCAACCACCTTGCCATTACGGTCACTGGTTGCAATGGCAATCATGCCCTTGGTGCCTCGACCATGGCGGGTGTACTCGACAATCGGACTCCGTTTACCGTAACCGTTTTCGGTCGCAGTCAACACAGACTGTGTCTCGTCTTCTGCCACCAGCAATGCAATCACACGCTGATCGTCTTCCAACTGCATGCCACGGACACCGCGCGCGGTTCTGCCCATTGGGCGGACTTCGCCTTCTGCAAAGCGGACTGCCTTGCCCGCATCAGAGAACAGCATCACATCATGTTCACCGTCCGTCAGCGCAGCACCGACCAGGAAATCACCGTCATCGAGACCGACCGCAATGATGCCGCCCTTGCGTGGATTGCTGAAATCTGTCAGTGAAGTCTTCTTGACAGTACCCTTGCTGGTTGCCATGAAAATGTAGTGATTTTCAGGGAAATTCCTGTTATCTCCTGACAACGGCAGGATAACGGTAATCTTCTCATCATCCTGCAATGGGAACATATTGATGATTGGACGACCTTTGGAAGTACGGGATCCCTGTGGAACTTCCCAGACCTTCAGCCAGTAAACCCTGCCCCTATCGGAGAAACAGAGGATGTAATCATGTGTATTGGCGATGAACAGCTGGTCGATCAGATCGCCATCTTTCATTACGCCACCCTGCTTACCTCGGGTGCCTCGGTTCTGGGTGCGGTATTCAGACAATGGCTGTGACTTGATATAGCCCGCATGGGACAGGGTGACCACCATATCCTGAGGAGTAATCAGATCCTCTGTCGCCAGATCAACAGCATCATGTTCAATTTCAGACAGGCGGGTGTCTTTGGTCTTCTCAACATGAGCCGCAACAACTTCTGCCAGCTCACCATCAATGATGGCAACAATTCTTTCAGGTTTTGCCAGAATATCCAGATATTCCGCAATCTGCGCCATCACTTCCTGATATTCGTTCAAGATCTTGTCCTGTTCCAGACCCGTCAGACGCTGCAGACGCATCTGCAGGATTTCGGTCGCCTGTTCTTCAGACAGCTTGTACAGACCATCAGACTGGACACCATACATTCTTGGCAGACCTTCTGGACGGAAATCCTCTGGCGCATTGGTCTGCAATGCACCTGTGCGTTCCAGCATGGTGCGGACAAGCGAAGAATCCCAAGAGCGTGCCATCAGTTCCTGACGGGCAACCGGTGGCGTTGGTGCCGCACGGATAATCGCAATGAAATCGTCGATATTAGCCAGCGCAACAGCCAGACCTTCCAGAACATGACCACGTTCACGTGCCTTGCGCAGTTCAAAGATTGTCCTGCGGGTAACGACCTCACGGCGATGCGCCAGGAAACATTCCAGCATCTGCTTCAGGTTCAGCAGTTTTGGCTGACCATCCACCAATGCAACCATGTTCATGCCGAAGGAATCCTGCAGCTGGGTCTGCTTGAACAGATTGTTCAGGACAACTTCAGGCACCTCATTGCGCTTCAGCTCGATGACGACACGCATACCGGATTTATCCGACTCATCTCGGATATCTGAAATGCCATCGAGTTTTTTCTCGCGGACATTCTCAGCAATGCGTTCCAGCAGTGTCTTTTTATTGACCTGATAAGGCAGCTCATCAACGATGATCGCCTGACGGCCATCCTTGCCATATTCTTCAAAAT
>CAZHQM010000076.1:0-7737 GCA_964534155.1 uncultured Oxalobacter sp. | reverse complement strand
GGCCACGATGTATAATCACGATTATTATAATGATGATTATACAAATATCATGTTTATCGGAAGAGAAAGCGAACTGGCATTCCTGCAAGGACAGATGGACAAACCACAAGGCAGTCTTGCTGTCCTTTATGGCAGGCGGCGTGTTGGCAAAACAGAACTGCTGAGACAATTCTGTCATGGCAAGGATGCACTGTTTTTCACCTGTACCGAGGTACCCGATACCCAGCAGCTCACGGCATTCAGCCAGGCAGTTCTGAAAAGAGGTATTCCTGCCTCGAAATACATCGACCGGTTTACCAGCTGGGAGGATGCTTTCTCCGCCCTTGCCGAGATCCCTGCCTATGGAAAGAAAATTGTTGTCATCGATGAATTCCCTTACATGGCGCGGGCAAATCCTGCCATTCCTTCCATACTGCAGAAGGTCTGGGATACTTTCCTGAAAAATCAGGATGTCATGCTTGTGCTTTGTGGCAGTGCGATGTCTTTCATCGAAAAAGAAATCCTCTCTGAAAAAAATCCGCTTTACGGACGGGCAACAGGCATTCTCCAGATCAAGGAGATGGGGTTCTACGATGCCATCCAGTTTGTGCCTGACTATTCTGCCGAGGATAAGATTGCGACCTATGCAATTGTTGGGGGCATTCCGCATTACCTGAAGCAGTTTGACCCTGCTCAGAGCCTGGCAGACAATGTCATCGACAGCATCCTGACCCGTGGCTCCATCCTGTTCAGCGAGGTTGAATTTCTGCTGCGTCAGGAGCTGCGCGAAACAGCCACATACAACACCATTATTGAAGCCATTGCACTGGGCAACACCCGTCTGAACGACATCCATACCTGCACACAGATTGAGCGCACGAAGCTCTCAGCTTATCTACGGAATCTGATTGACCTAGGCATCGTGTTCCGTGAATTTTCTGTGGATACCCCGTTGAAAGAAAAAGCGAAATCACAACGGGGACTTTACCGCTTGAGTACAGCCTACTTCCGATTCTGGTACCACTTTGTGTTCCCGAACCTGTCGGCACTTGAAATCGGTGATGCAAACGGCGTCTGGCACGAGGACATTGCTCCTCAAATGAATGCCTTTATCTCAACAGCATTTGAGGACATCTGCTGTCAGTATCTGAAACGCCTGAACCTTGCCCGCAGACTACCATTCCGTTTCTCCAATATCGGGCGCTACTGGTCGGCAGAGTCTGAAATTGACCTGATGGCCTTTGACCGGGGGCAGAAAAACCTGCTGTTCGGCGAATGCAAGTACCGTAATGCCCCTGCAGGCGAAGATGTACTGGCTGCATTGAAGGCAAAGGCTGAGGCTTTCAGCTCAACAACAGCATCACCAACTTTCATGCTGTTTTCCAAAGGTGGATTCAGTGAGCGACTGGATGCCAGCCAGAATGATGCAGTCTCGCTGGTTGATTTGGAAACATTGATCGAAGGATAGCATTTTCATATCTTTGAGATATTTAATGAATATTCTTTTAATCACAATTACGCCTCGGATTTGAAGCCGTATAACGGTTAGGATTAGAATATTTTTTCCAGATTTCTGTTCCAACCCAAAATGACTGACAAGGCTCCTGCTTCTAAAAGAGATTTCGTCCTGATCATGGTGACGACTTTCTTCTTCATGGGATCGTATGTGATGATCACGCCGCTGATCACCGGGTTTGCCGAGAGTATCGGTTCGAGTCATGTGATGATCGGGCTGATCGGTGGGGTTGCGAACATCATCTCGCTTTTCTTCCGTCCGCTGGTCGGGGGCATCATCAACAAGAATCGCAAGCTGAAGCTGACCCTGATTGCGGGGACTCTCCAGCTGATTGCCGCCATCGGGCTGTTTGCTACCTCGAATGCCACACTGATCCTGATCTGCCGCATCCTGACCGGGCTGGGATATTCGATGACCTCCCTGTGCCTGTCCACCTGGGTCGCCGAGATGATGCCGCCTAACAAGGTAGGGTATGGGATTGCGATGTACGGCACGATGAATGCTCTGGCGATGGGGCTTGCGCCGGCTGTCGGGGTCTGGATTTACCAGCATCTCGGCTACCGGATCTCGTTTGCACTTGACATCATCCTTGTTGTGGCAATGATGCTGATTCCCTGCATTATCAAGCACGATGGGGCACCACCTGTCATCGACCATGGCAATGAGAAGCCGAAGTGGGAACTTTTTCTGCCAAGTGTGCTGCCGATTGCGGTGATGAGCCTGATGTTCACCCTGCCTTACTACACGATGCAGACTTTCATCGTGCGGTACACCGAAGTGCGCCATATCCATGTCATGGTGAGCCTGTTCTTCCCATGCTATGCCATGGTGCTTTTCCTGCTCCGTCTATGGGCGAAAAGCCTGTTTGACCGCCTGGCTTTTGTCTGGTTCATGCTGGGCTCTTCTCTTGCTGCGGGCATCGGGTATCTGGCACTGGCTTTCATGGACGGCAATGTGCTGATGTTCATCGGTGCCGCCTGTATGGCGGCAGGTTTCGGCTTCGCGTTCTCTGCCTGCCAGTCCACTGCGGTGATTGTCTCAGGCGCCGACAAGAAAGGGCTGGCAATCAGTACCTTCTACATCGGGGTCGATATCGGGATGGCATCTGGTCCGTTCATCGGTGCCATGCTGTGGGAATACCTGCCGATTGAATGGTTCTTCTGGGTGCTGTTCTGCTTTGCCCCTGCGACCCCGATCCTGTGGATGCTGCTCAAACCATTCAGACCCAAAGACAAGCGGGCTTGACACACCAAGGTCTCGCCCCAGCAATATTTCCTAAATCCTTTGCCATATCTAGACAACTGGCATTCATTCTTTGCATCTGAAAACTGTTTTGTTACACAGAATGTACACAGTTGTGATACATTATATGCACACATATAACATCTCAACTCAAGGGGAGTCCTATGAATTTCTATACGGTCAGAGATCTCCGAACCACATCCAAAAGCATCTGGGAAAACCTTGCTGAACACGGAGAAGTGGTCATCACCAACAACGGCAAACCATCTGCTTTGATGATCAATATTGCAGATGGCAGTTTTGAAGAAACCGTCAAGGCAGTCCGTCAGGCAAAAGCAATGATTGCATTCAATGCCATGAGAACCCGAGCTTCTGAAGCGGGCTTCATGTCTGACGAAGAAATTGAAGCAGAAATCCAAGCAGCAAGACGTGGAGAATAATCGCATGCGCGTTGTGATTGATACCAATATTCTTGTTTCTGCCCTATGGCCAAGAAATGGCGCTCCAGCACAGATACTTGCCATGTTGCTGCATGGACAGCTGACACCATGCTACGACTGGCGCATTCTGACTGAATACCGTGAAGTCCTCTGCAGACCCAAATTCCGTTTTTCAACAGCAGAAGTCAATGCCATCATTGATTGGATCAAGACAGCTGGAGTGTCTGTCGTTGCAGTTCCAATTGACACACCTTTTATTGATGAATCGGGCAAGAAATTCTATGAAGTTGCCAAAACATGCCATGCCATCTTAATCAGTGGAAATCTGAAACATTACCCGAATGATCCTGATGTTTGCAGTGTTCAGGACTTCCTGAGCAAGCGCCATCCAAGTGAACTGCATGAGGATACGACTCCTTATCGCTGACTGTCTTATTTATCAGACAGAGATCAAACAGTACCCCATACTGCCACCATCGGACATCTTCCACAAAGATGCGTTGATATGTTTTAAAATCAACTCATTGCACACCCATTTCCCACGAATCCTATGATCAAGAAACTGACAATGACTCTGCTTGGATGTCTGGCGATTTCTGCCTGTAGTGCAGGCCCTTCTGACAAGGGCGTGGCTTCTGCTCCTGTTTCAGTTGATGGCGGTTCTGCCGTCCAGTCTGCTGAGAAGGGACAACTCAAATCCTTCCATTTCAATACGAACGGTATGTCGATGTGGCATTGTTCCTCTTTTGAGGTCACACGGAATGATGCTGGCGTTCCTTATCTGCACGCCATGTACACCAATCCAAAGGGACGTGTGGACACCATCCTGCGGGCGGATGAGGACCTGATGAAAGGATTCCAGGCGCTGGTGCAGAAACACCACCTGACTGAATGGAACGGCTACACCCATTCAGACCGCAATGTGCTGGATGCTGATGGTTTCGGACTGTCAATCAATTATGCAGACGGTGCTTCCATTTCTGCGAGTGGCTATGCCGGTGCGCCGAATGGATTCAGTGCATTCAGGGACGAGTTCTTCAAGTTCCGTGATGCGATGATTGAGAAATACAGCAAGAATGTGCCTGCCGTCATCAAATCCAACGAAATCCGCAGTTTCTCTTTCGTTGACCGCTCGCTCGTTGACCATCAGTCAGTCTTTGCGTTTGCCTATGTACTGGACAGCTATCGCAACACGGTCCGTTTAACCAAATGGACCGGCGCAGGCAACAATGATGAACGCCAAACCTATGAAATCTCGACCGCAGCGCGTGACCAGATCATCAACCTGATCAAGCAGGAAAAACTGAAGGCGAAGGAAAAACAGTACCCAGCCGCAGAAGGCAACCAGGAACGAGACATCTCCCTGCAGGCAGAATTTGAGGCAGCAGAGAACGATGCCGATGTCCCTCGATATTGGGAAGGTCCTCGGGAATACCTGAATATGTCGTTCAAACCGAACAATCAGGAATACCTGAAACTGAAGAAGAAAATCATCAGCATCCTTGAAAACGCCATCAAGACTGGCAAAAAGACCAAATGATGGCATCACGCAGATTGAAACCGATGGTAAAAAGCCATCGGTTTTTTGTTGGCGGGCAATGAACCGCCTCAGTTACATCTCTTCCAAGCCGAATGTCCGGGTGATAATTTCAGCTTTTGGCGATACGGACCGCCTGAAAATCTCAACTTTTGCATTAAATGCATTTACGTCAAACTTCTTCATCTGACGTTTTACTTCTGCAACCAGCAGCCTCCTTTCCATCTGTCCGCATATCAATAGACTTCTGATGCCAATCTGATTGAATTTACAAATATGCTTTAACTCATTAGAATTGACAGCATAAATGTAAACACAGAAAGATATCAGCAAAGCAATGAAGGAACGATTCGAGCAATTAGCAGAAGAAGGCGGGGGCTACTTCACATCAAAACAGGCTGAAGCTTCTGGCATCAATCGCATGACGCTGAAGAAGTGCCATGACCAAGGGATCATCACCCGTATTGAACGGGGTAGATATACCCTGCCAGATGAATGGGTCGATGAATATGCCCTACTCCAGTCATATTACGCACAAGCTATCTATTCCCATGGAACAGCACTGTTCTTATGGGGTATGTCCGACAGGATTCCTGCTGTGCTTGATGTATCAGTACCGCAGGGAACCAATGTCTATGCCATGAAAAAGAAATACCCTGATATCCGGTGTCATTACATCAGTAAAAAACTTCATGGACTGGGCAGAACAGAAACTGTTTCCCCGCAAGGTGGGCGGGTCATCCTGTACGACAGAGAGCGCTGTATCTGCGATATCGTCCGTGCCAGACAGGATACCGATATGCAGATTTACACACAGGCTATCAAGGAATACTTCGCGAACAAACCTGATGCACCGAAGCTCCTGAAATATGCCAAACAGCTGAATATCGAGAAACAGATTCGGATTTACACGGAGGTTATGGCATGAAAACGCCAGAACAGCTTAAAGGTGCTATTCGGCATATGGCTGTCAGCCAAAAACTCAGTGCACAGCAGGTACTGCAAATGTTCCTGTTTGAGCGAATCCTCGAACGTTTGGCAAAGTCACCGTATAACCAGAACTTTATCCTCAAAGGTGGATTGCTTATTTCTTCCATCATCGGCATCAATGCACGCACAACTCTGGACATGGACACTACTGTACGCGGCATCCAGATGGAAGAAGATGAAATCCAGCGGATTGTCCAAGACATCCTCAGCATTGATGTGGATGATGGCATTGCATTCAACTACCGGAAAATCCAGCCGATCCGCGAGGATGATGCCTATAACAATTTCCGTATTCATATCGATGCAATTTACGGTAGAGTCAGAAGCCCGATGAAAATCGACATCACCACAGGCGATGAGATAACCCCGGAAGCCATCAGGCATCAATATCCGCTCATGTTTGAAACAGGAGCATCCCTATCCTTGCTTACTCTCTTGAAACCATACTGGCTGAAAAATACGAAACCATTATCAGACGGAGCATCGCCAGAACCAGAGCCCGTGACTACTATGACCTGCATGTACTGTTCAACAACCACGGACATCAAGTCAATCCACAGCTGTTACAGCTTGCGGTATCCAATACAGCAAGAAAACGCCAATCTTTGGAAAACCTGAAATCCTGGCGTGATGTCCTTCAGGCAATCAGAAACGAACAGGCGCTTGAAGCACTTTGGAACGCCTATACCAGAGATAACACCTATGCGTCTGCCTATACATTTAAAAAGACACTAGAGACCATCGAAGCCATTGGGGAAATGCTCGGTAAAACACAAACCACAGGATGAAAGAGCAAAATGAGAATCCGAATCATCTCTGACCTGCATATTGATATCAACAGTCGGCATCCATTTTCCTACCCCGAAACAGACGATACCTTTACCATCATCTGCGGGGACACATCCGGTGATGCATCAACAACTGCCAAATGGATCGAACGAAACATCAGACAAGGCGTATTTGTCATCGGAAACCATTACGGATACAACCAGACAGGCAAACCGCTCCAGAAGGTCCAGCAATACCTGAAACGGAAATTCCCACTCAAGTCATCCGTGTCATATCTGAACAATTCCATCAAAATCATTGGAGATGCTGTTTTCTTCGGAGCAACACTTTGGACTGATTTCCGTCTGGGAGCATCCATCCCAGAAGAGGTCTAGCCAACACGAGACTTATGGTATGCTGACTGTTAATGTTTTTTTGCCGTTTTTGACAGGAGCATGATTATGAAAAAGATCCTTATGGCAGTTGCCTTCTCTGCGTTTGCACTGACCGGTGTCCAGACAACTGCTGTTGCACAGGGGAGTTACCGTGAACCGTATCAGCCGACTTACCGTTTCTCACGCCTGCCACACAATGTCGCTGAACTGAAATCACTGCGTGAGGCGTCTTTGAAAAGCCCTGCCGAGACAGCGGCACTCACTGTACTGGCGCTGAATGAATACCCTCGCAACAAGGATAATGCGATTGCGATGCTGCAGTTCTTGATGGGCCCTCGCCAGATGTCACCTTATGAAAAGCAGTTCCTGCGTGACCGCTTTGAAGGCAAGCCTTATCTCGCCCGCTCTTTCTTTGATGGTGCAACCCCAGGCAACAACTACACACCGACAAAACCCTATGCTGTCACCATCACCGACAACCCATACAGCTATAAAGAGCCAAACTACGCAACGCTGTACCTGCAGAGTGGTGGTGCCGACAGCCCACGCTCCATCACCCTGCGCCTGAAGCCAAGCACCGGGCAGTGGTTCCTGTGGGAACAGCGCCTGCTCTCTGGCATCCGCATCCCTGCGAAGGATGATCCTTGGCATTAAGCTGAGAGACAGACCCGATATGACAATGCCGATGGGAAACCATCGGCATTAGTGTATGTACAGCCTGCATAGAGAAATCAGGCATCAGACAGGTCACAAACAATCCTTTTTAAGAATCAATTCCAACTTTTTCGACTGTTTTACTCCAACTTTTTTAAGCATTTCACTCCAACTTTTTCTATTTTCTCCACCCAATAACGTGACGCCCCATCTGAC
>CAZHQM010000075.1:0-7753 GCA_964534155.1 uncultured Oxalobacter sp. | reverse complement strand
ATAGAAAACCGCTCAGAAGCCGTTCTGGTGGCTTCTGGACGGTTTGTTTGGGGTGGAAAGATTATCTGGCGTAGATGTTTTTCAGCCGTGTTCCTTCAAATTCGCAATATAAAGTTCGCTTAAGTGTAACGCCAAAAGCATTCTTTATTTCAAAAGGAATAACTGCTTTTGCGCCAGTTGGGGTGTTTATAACATCCATGCTCATAGCGGAAGGGTCGAAGGATCTATCATGATTCAGTCTGGATTGCGCTTCGTTCAAACAGGTGCGTAGATATTCTGTTCGTTGTTCAGCTGCGGGGTCTTTGGGTACAGATGGTTTTTTGCTACATCCAGTAAAAACGATTGTAAGCGCACAGAGAGCGCATAAGCATATTTTTTTCATCTCTAATCCTTCTTAGTCATCTTTTTCAATATTGGTTTTTACAAGTTTTCCGTCTTTTTTAAACGAACAGAAGGCAATATGTTTTTCACCATAATTTATTTTGAAAGGTAATGTGACTGTTATGTCTTCACCATCTATCGTGCGGAAAACTTTGTTGTAAGTCATATCCGTAGTGAATGAATCAGGTGATGTTGATTGACTTTTGGCGCTATCGATGCAGGCTGATAGAAATTCTTTGTCAGATATACAGGATGATTTTGATCCATCAAGATTTGGAATGCCTGAGGTATCTATTGCGGCTGTTGGTACGATATATCGTTCCCATTTTTTGCCTGAAGGGGTGAAAGAACAGGTGACATTGAATATTGGCTTGTTGCTCTTTGCTTGATCTGCTTGCAATTCAACCATATGGACGTAACCACACCCTCCCCAATGTTTTACGGCTTCTTCGGCTACCCTATGGGTGAGGCTGTTTAGGTATCTGACGCCATCCTTCCCCCATGTGGCATAAGTTTTTGGATACTGTTCTTTCGTTATTGGAACAACCGCATAACTTGCAATATTTGATTGCACCTGTTCGTCGCTAGGTTGGTAGCTTGGAGTGATGTAGGGTGGTCGTTCTTTTTTTACTTTTTTCTTGCCACAGGCGGTAACAGATAAAGCTAAAGTGACTATCGTTAATAGGGTGAATGCCTTCTTCATATATGAGATACTAGTTGAATTTTTACAGTTTTTTCTTTTCGTTCTTAAGTGCATAACCACACAATCTCTGAAATAGTTTTGTGTCTTTTGTGCTGCCGATAAATTTTCTTCCTTCGGTCAGTTCAGCTATAAAGGTGATTTCTTTTTTGTTCCCGCCAAAAACGAATCCAGCAATAGCGCCAATTCCCCCAGTCAAGACTCCCCCGACAACGCTCCAACCGACTTTAGCCATAAGAGATTTTTGGTTTTCTTCGGTAATTGGTTGGATTCCTACAAGTTCTTTATCAAGTTCAATGGTTTTTCCAAGCCATCCTTGAGTTATCTTCGCTCCGCCCCAAGAATCCACGCCAGTCCATGTGCCTTTCATGTTGGTTTCAATTACTTTGAAATCAGCCATTTCTTTGTCTCCAGTTAAACCAAACGCTGAACTAGTCTAACCTGTTTGTGATTTATTGTAAAACAGTGTCAATTTAGGGTACGCTATACCGATATGTTAAGTAAGACGGAATGAACAGACAGGGGCATGAACTGCCCCTTTTTTATTGACCAGAGAAACCCTACCTGTCTTAGAAAAAATGTGGATGTTGAATCCGACGCTTTTTTTGTTTCTGCTCCAGCATCCGTTTCCCAAAAAACAAAAGGGACTGTTTCCAGTCCCTCCTCAATGCAGTCATCAAGCCTGCTTACTGTTCGATGCTGCCAGTGTACTGATAGATGTTGTCCTTGAATACAAGGTCAACCGCATATCTGCCACCTCTGCCGGATTCTTTCCAGGTGTAATTGATGAATCCCTGCCGTTTCGGTGCCATGCTGACCCTGTTACCCAGACAGGTTCTTGCATTATCCAATGTGGTTACGCCTGCCTTGAACTTGAAAAAACAGTCAGGCAGTTCGCCTTGGACTTTATGGTATGGCGTGTAGTCAATGACTTCTACCGGTTCATTGGATGCACAGCCGGTCAATGCGATTGCCCCGACAGCACACAGTCCTAAAATAAGTTTTTTCATAGTCTTGCCTTCTGCAGATAGCTTACCGATGTCGGATAGTGTAGGAAAAAATAACCAGAGAGACAAGTCAATGACAATCAATGTTACAAATGGTTTGATGCCATTCCTGAAAATGTTTTCGGCTTCCCTGTCAGGATTTTTCCTGCCCCGTGTTACCATGGCATGGAATCTGTTGTAACCATTCGATTGAACCATTGGCAACTGAACAAAGGAGTTTGTATGTTGGATGATTTGATGTCTCAGCTCTCTGAGAAAAAGGGTGAAATGTTGGATATGCCACTGACTGAGGGGCTGGATCTGGAGGCACTCGGTCTGGGCAAACTTCTTGAAGATGGCAGATTCAGTACCTTTGCCGATCTGCTGAATAACAAGGCTGAGGTGATGCGGCTGTTTTCCGATAATCCAGAAATGGCGCAGAACCTGCTCTCTCAGGTGCAGGGTGTCATGGAATCCTGTGGCATTGATATGAATCTCGGTGCAGACCTGAATGGTATCCTGCCGACAGGTGGGCTGTTTGGTGGTGATGACTGAGGCAGATTGATATCAGGATTCCCAGCCATCGTTCCATGTCCTTTCAGAAGAAACAGCAGAAGCAGCCACAGATTCCCTGCATGAATGGCGTGAGTCCCAGCCGGATTGTCATGCAGTCTGGTGACTGGCTGTCGTGCGTGGATTTTCTGGCAGAGCGGATTCCTGTTGTCTCCAGAGAGTCATGGGAAAACCGCATCCGGAACGGTGATGTGCTCGATGAGACAGGCAGGCCCATTACCCTGAACACCCGTCATCAGGCAGGCAGGAAACTGTACTATTACCGCCATCTGGACCATGAGTTCCACATTCCCTTCGAGGAAAAGGTGCTCTATCAGGACGATCATCTGGTCGTTGCAGACAAGCCCCATTTCCTGCCGGTCATCCCGACCGGGCGCTATATCCAGGAGACCCTGTTGGTCCGTCTCCGCCGGAAACTGGGCATCGACTCACTGTCGCCGGTTCATCGCATTGACCGTGAGACTGCTGGGCTGGTGTTGTTCTCTGTCAGACCAGAAGAGCGGGACGCCTATCAGAAACTCTTCCGCACAAGAGAGGTCAGCAAGGTCTATGAGGCGGTAGCCCGTTTCCAGCCACAGTTTTCTGAACCGACAGTCTGCAATCATCAGGTGCTCCAGAGCGGTGACAATTTCATGCAGATGTTTGTGGGAGATGGCGACCCCAATGCTGAGACACGTGTCAGCATCATCCAGCATAATCAGGACTATGCGCATTATCGGCTTGAACCCCATACAGGGCGCAAGCATCAGCTGCGTGTGCAGATGATGGCGATGGATATGCCTATCCTCAATGACAGGATCTATCCAGTGCATATGCCGGAGGCTGTGACTGAATCAATGCTTGAGGAAGAATACCGCCAGCCGTTGCAGCTGCTCGCCCGTTCGATTGTTTTCACAGATCCGGTCACAGGCAAGGAAATGATGTTCAGCAGTGAGCGGGAGCTGTCCGAAAAATCCCGTGCGGCATGAATCCCGAGAACAGAACGAGAAATAGCGATGAGTGTATTGGATCACCTGAGAGTCTTGAAGCAGGACGACAGTTTCCCCAAAGTAACGATGACCGAATTCAAGGGGGTGCTGAACCTGCATCTGGGAACCGACTGGATTCAGGGCGGTATGAGGCTCGCTCATCCGAATGAGATCGTCTTCGATTATGTGCAGGAAATGATGGCATGGATGCTGTTCAACGACACCCCCCGTCATATTGTGCAACTTGGGCTGGGAGCGGCATCCCTCACCAAGTTCTGCTATTTCAATTTTCCAGACAGCCGTGTGACAGCGATTGAACTGAACCCGAATGTCATCGCTGTCTGCCGTGCCACTTTCCATCTCCCTGAAGATGATGAGCGCCTGACCGTCATCAATGCCGATGCACAGGACTATATCGTCTCCCAGCAGGGCAAACAGTCAATCGATATCCTGCAGGTTGACCTGTATGACGAGAATGCCCAGGTTCCAGTCTTTGATTCAGTTGAGTTTTTCCAGCAGTGTGCAGATGCCATGTCAGCGCAGGGCATCCTGACAATCAATGTCTTTGGTGAGCAGTCCAACAGGGGAAGGACGATTGCCAATCTCCAGGCATGTTTCGATGCCGTTGTCTGGCTCAGTGAGGTCGATGGCGGAAACATGATTGTACTGGCATTCAAGCAGGCGCCTGCGATTGACTTCGAGGAGCTCTATCAGAAGGCAGAAGGTATCCGTCGCAGGACAAAACTGAAAGCCGTCAACTGGGTCAATGATATGTATGCCTGGATGGAAGAGGCATACTGATTCTGATGGGAATTGGACTGAAAGGGAGAAGTTTTAGTCCGCACAAAGGCATTTCTGCTATCTTCAAGCAGAGGTTCTATTGAGCAGCTGATGATGGATCAGCCGCATGTTACCTACCCGCAATAATCCTGATTACCTCATAAAGGATTTCATGGGCATCTTCAACCATGGATGTCGGCGCGTCATTCACTGGTTTCCAGATCAAACAGCAGATCGATATTGCTGACATCACAGGTCGTGCAGAGTCTGCATTTTGCGCAGAGACATGGGCGCTGGGATTCGGTGCATTTTATGGTCAGTTTCCTTTCTCTTGCGAATTCAATCGCTCTTGCAAATGAACATTCCTTGGAGGGCGCAACACAGGTGAAGATTCCACATTCCTTATCTCCATCAAACAGCCTAAAGTGATAAGTATTCATACGAATGCTCCTTTCAGCTATGGCAATGGATTTCTTGTATGGAGTCACTACTTCTGTCACGTTTCCGACGCGATACCCGATGGCTTCAGGTCGTTTTGACCATCTGGCGGTGCTGTCCTGCAAGATCTGAAGTTATCAGGTTCGGTCTTGCGTGATTTCGACGCCGTACACGATGGTTGCCAGTTCAGTTACAGTAAAAACCTCCCGTATTTTCCTTTCTAGATGATTTGTGAATGGTATTTTTTCCAGTATGGAATATCAGCGGATAATGTGACTGATATTGGACTTAGTTTATATGTGAAATGCCTGATTTTGCAAGATGTAAAATTGTTTATGTGACGTGTTATATATTTGAATTTTAAGAATAATTATGCATTGTTCGTCTATGAAGCAATGATGCGTATAATCATCATAAATATTTTTGCTGGAAACGGCGGTTGAGAGTGCTTGTTGTTATTCAATCACAGCCGTTCTTTTGACCTGCACAAAGACAGGGATGTCAGGCTGAAGGTTGAGAACAGCAGCCGACTTGCGGGTAATTCTGGACAGGAAAAAGGGGGGGATTATTGCGGTGCGGCAAAGAGCTGTACCCAATAAGCCCTGCCATTGCCATCACGGTAATAGCCGATGCCGACATGGGTGAAATCTTTGGACATCATGTTCCTGTAATGTCCGTCGGAATTGTGCCAGCAGTTGTAAGCCTTCTTCCCGCTCATGCCATCACCGTAAGCGATGTTTTCGCCGGCATGGCTGTAACGGATGTCATAGTCTTCCAGTACCGTCAGCGCATCACTGCCGTCAGGTCGGACATGGTCAAATCTGGAGCGGATTTCAGCGGCGCGCTCCTTCGCCGCATTGGTCAGCGTGGCATCAGGCACCAATGCATCCAGCCCATTCGCCATCCGCTCCTCATTCATCAGCTTAAGTACGATGCCAGGCTCGCCGGTATAGCCCACCCGTGCATTGAAACCTGTTTCACCGCTGTGTGGCTGTCTGGAACGGTTCTCAACCCGTTGAATACGTTTGTTCCGCTTTGGAGTGGGTGGATCGTAATACGCATCAGAAGGTGAATAGTCATCGATGGTGTTGTATTCATCGTAGGAACGTTCCGAGCCATCCATGATTGTCTGCAACTCATCCATCTCATATTCTGCAATGTCAGAAATCGCATCAAAAATACTGCCATTGTAGGTAAATGCCATTGCAGGCTGTGCGGAGAGTGCCAGACCGACAGACAACATGCCGCATGCAGACAGTTTTTGGAGTTTCTTGAACAGGACCTTCATACGATGCTCCTCTGATTGTGATACGCACTATTCTATCGGATGAAGAAAGAAAAAAGGCCTATCCCACGACCGCAGTGCCTTTAATCTGCGCAAAGACAGGGATGCCCGGCTGTAGGTTGAGAACTGATGCAGATTTTCTGGTGATTCTGGAGAGGAAACGGGTGCCGTTGGCGTCCAGTTCAACCATTACCTGACCGTTTCCACTTTCCGTGAGATTGACGATGGTTGCCTCGATCATATTCAGGATGCTTGATGTCGCTGGTCTTTCGATAGACAGGCTGACATCCCGTGCCTGAATGCGGAGCCGCAGGGATTGACCTTTTTCATAACCAGAAGCTGGAACAAAAAGCTGCCCCCCTGAGAAACGGAAAGTACTCAGCTGGAACTCATCATCCGTATCAATGATCTCACCTGAAATCGAGGCGGCTGCCGTGTCGTAATGTGCCAATGGCAGGTCGAGCCGTGTCAGCATTTCATGTGTAGGACCGGATGCCGAGATTTTTCCCCTTTCCATCAGGACCAGATGGTCTGACAGGGCAGCGACTTCTTCCAATGAATGGCTGACATAGAGGATAGGAATGTTCAGCTCAGCATTCAACCGATGCAGATAAGGCAGGATTTCCTGTCGGCGTTTCTGGTCTAGCGCAGCAAGAGGTTCGTCCATCAACAGGATGTCAGGACTCGTTGCCAGTGCCCGGGCAATCGCAACACGCTGTTTCTCACCACCCGACAGCGTATCTGGCATCCGGTCAAGCAGGTGCCCGATACCCAGCAGTTCGATGGCTTTGTCCAAAGAAATCTCTGTGCGGGTTCCCTTGACCCGTTTCAGTCCAAACTGGAGGTTCTTGGTAACATTCAGATGAGCAAAAAGTCTGGCATCCTGAAAGACAAAACCCAAAGAACGCTGATGCGTTGGCAGGAAAATGCGTTTTTCATCATCCTGCCAGACATGGTTTTTGATGATGATTTGTCCGTCAGTTGGCCGTTCAAGCCCTGCCACAGCCCTCAGCAAGGTCGATTTGCCAGCACCGGATTCACCGAAGAATGCCGTGACGCCTGAACCTGGCAATGTCAGGTCAAAGGCAAGCTGATAATTCGGGAAAGTTACCGTTCCCTTGAATGTGAGGTGGCTCATGATCGGCGTCTGTTCGGATTGAAAAGATAAAGCAGGGCAAGCACCACAAAAGAGAAAATCAGGAGCCCGGCAGAAAGGTAATGTGCCTGCGAGAACTCAAGAGACTCAACATGGTCATAGATGGTGACCGACAGCACCCGGGTTTCGTTGGGAATGTCACCCCCAATCATCATAACCACACCGAATTCACCAACCGTATGGGCAAATCCCATGACAATGGCAGTCAGGATGCTGGGTTTTGCCAATGGCAGGATGACTGAGAAAAATGTATCTATCGGAGAGGCACGAAGCGTTGCGGCAGCCTCCAGCGGACCTTTGCCGATGGCTTCAAAGGCATTCTGAAGCGGTTGCACGACAAAAGGCAGTGAATAGATGACCGATGCAACCAGTAACCCATAGAAAGTGAAAGGTAACCGGGTTATCCCGAGTGTGTCGCAAAGCTGTCCAATGGGACCTTTGGGTCCCATCAGGACCAACAGATAAAAACCGAGAACCGTCGGCGTC
>CAZHQM010000074.1:0-7810 GCA_964534155.1 uncultured Oxalobacter sp. | reverse complement strand
CAGCAGATGCATCCACAGAAAACGGGGGAAGAAGTGATTGGTATGCTGGGTGGTGCAATGTACGTTTTCCTGCGTGGTGTTGGTGAAAATACAGAAGAAATGCCCGATGGAAGTCATGCCCATAATGGGGTATTCATCATGCCGATAGACAGCATGAAAAAGAATCTGCTGGCGTTGGATAAACTGCTGGGACAGAAAGGGGGAATGGCATGATTCGGGAAAACGGAAAATTGCAGGACAGTCTCCCAGAAGAGTTCTCGCAGGCAGATCCAGAAAAAATCCGTAAAGAGTGGGCGGCTACAGCCATCGGTTCATACGGTCACATCCTGTTGGGCATGGCAAAGCGGCGTCATCCTGAATGGGATGTAGATCAGATAAATCGTCTTGAACATGCATGCCAGACGGTTTTCTCAGGACTGTCAGCTGCATGTTCAGAAGGCAGCCTGTGTGTAACCGTGGCAAAGATTCTTGAGCAGAATGCGGCTCTGCTCCCAGAAGTTCTGAAAAATGACATCAATCTGCTGTTGGAAAATGACTTGCTGTCGAAAGACGGCAAAGCTGGTATTCCTGTGATTTTCGATGAGGACGAATCAGATCTGCAGGCATCGCGTTTTTATTTCCAACGGTATTGGAACAGTGAGAAGACACTGGCAGAAAAACTGGTTGCCTTGTCCTTTCCGAAACCTGCAGGTAGTGCCTCACAGCGGAAACGCGATGAGTTGCTGGCACAGCTCGAGCATATTGCCTCTGTAAAATCTGGCGGTCAGCTGTCGCCGATGTTGGCTCAATCCAATGCGGATAGACGGCAGGCGATAACCCAGGCGATGGAGAACAATTTCACCATTATTTCAGGTGGTCCGGGAACGGGTAAGACGACCGCTGTGGCAAGTGTGCTGGAATGCCTGCTGGCATCGGACAGTCAGCTAAAAATCGCTTTGGCGGCACCAACAGGCAAGGCGGCTGGGCGTTTGTTGGAGTCCATTGAGAGAGCCATTCAGGAAAATGCGGAACTTTATGGATTGCTTCGCCAGAAACAGTCCGAACTTGTCGCTCACACATTGCATAAATGGCTGTGGGATCCGCAGTCCAATGGCGAGCGTCCATCAGCGAAGAGCCCATTTGAATATGATGTCCTGGTGATTGATGAAGCATCCATGATTGATGTGGAACTGGCGGTGCAGGTCTTCTCAATCATTGATTCGAAGAAAACCCGGGTCATCATGTTGGGGGATCCTTATCAGCTGGCAGCGGTAGGACCTGGTTCTGTTCTGGCAGACCTCTGCGATGCACAGTGCCCATTGAAAGGAAATGTCGCCACTTTGACGGTCAGTCATCGTTTCCCTGCGGACAGTCCTTTAGGAAGACTGTCAATACAGATCAACAATGGCATTGAACCTGAAGATGAATCCAATCCACTGGAAACCGTGGTGGGAGAAATCCAATCTGAATTGAGCAACCGTCCGTTAGGTTGGCGGGATAGCCTGTCAAAATCTGCGCAGGATTGGATAGATGCCTTTATTGAAAAATATGCTAAAGCAATTGTTGGGTACCGCTCCGATAAGGATGGCGAGAATACCCAGAAAAAACAGCTATGGGAGACTGTCAAGCAGTTTCAGGCGTTGGCGGCATTGAGAAATGGTCCAATGAGCGTCAAGGCAGTCAATGATTATGCAGAGCAGCGGCTACGCTGGTATCTGTACAATCGGAAGCGCCATGCGATGTCTGGGCGGTTGATTATTGTCAGGAAGAACGATAATGATCTTGAGATCTACAACGGTGATGTCGGTGTGATTCTTCCGCAGTTTGATGATAATCAGGATGTGCCTTTTGTTTATTTCGGCGACAGGAACGGAAAAATCCTGCCACTCGGAAAATTGCCTGAGTATCAGCCGGCATTTGGGATAACCATTCATCAGTCCCAAGGCTCGGAATATGAGAATGTGGCTGTATTCCTGCCAGACGATGATGAGAATCCACTGGTGACACGAGAATTGCTGTATACCGCAGTCACCCGTGTGAAAACTTTTGAAAAAGATGGCGTGAAGCACGGAACGCTGACGGTTTTCGGTAATACAAAAGCCTACAATACAGCATTGAGAAGACGCACAGAACGGATGGGCGGGTTGAATGTCCGCTTATCAGAAGCTCTGCGAAATCAAGCATCTTGATAAGGAACAACCATGTCGAAACAATCTGAATCCGTAGAAGAACTGGTCTGGCTGTCTGCGGCAGGCGATATCGATGCCCAGTATGCGCTGGGTATGGCACTCATTGAAGGCAAGGGCGTTGACCAGAACAGGGAAAAGGGCATTGAATGGCTGAAAGCCGCTGCATCAGCTGGCAATCAGCCTGCTGTCGAGACATTGAAACAGTTTGGCTGATTGCTGGTTGAATTTATTCAAGTCCAGGGCGTTTGGACAGCTGTGTCATGCCCTCGACAACGGTATCGCCTTCGACTTCGGCAAGACCGAAAACAGAGGCCATACCCATGACTTTTGCATGGTCTCTGACGCGGGCATTGTCATAGACCATGGCGTTGCCTGAAATCTCAGCATAACCAGAGACCAGTGCTTTCCCGCCCACTCTGGCGCGTCCCCAGACCTTTGCCTCATCGGCAACCCATGCCTCGCTCAGGGTTGCGAGATTGTCCTCACGTTCGATCCAACCGCCAAGATCGCCATCCTTGACCTTATGGAGCGGGTTATCCATGGTGGCTTGGATACGGTAAACCGTTGCATGGCTGAATCCAGTGCCAACATCCATCGACTGGTCTTTCAATAGGCGGAACCGCTTGCCATCCCGGACGGAGTTGCCATCAATCAATGTGAAAGCCCCAACCTTGGCTGTGCCGCAGACAATGGCATTGTCGGTGACAACAGCAGAGCCACTGACCTCGGCATCACCGAACACGCGGGCAGAACCAGAGATGATGGCATTTTCAGAGACACGGGCATTGCCATAAACCAAAGCATCATCGGCAACCCAGGCACTGCCATTCATGGCAAGGTTGTCCATACTCTGGATGTAGCCGCCTTTATCGCCTGCAACCACAGCATGGAATGGGTTGTCGATCAGAGCCTGTACACGGAACAGCATCTCACCATCCTGCTCGATGAAATCATCGCCCAGAAGCATATAGCGGGCGCTGTCCAAGACGGTATCGCCACCAATGAAGTCGAAATCTGAGAGTTCTGCAACACCCGCAACACGGGCATTGCCACCAAGCATGGCATAGCCAGAAACCTGACCGTCATCAGAAACCTCGGTATCTCCAAATATACGGGAATGTCCACTGACCACAGCACGGTCATGAATCAGGGCACGCCCGAAAACCTCTGCACTGCCCGTGACAAGGGCATCACCGGTGACAACGGCGTCTTCATAAACCAGTGCGTGCTCATCCACCCAACCGTTGCCGAGATGAGGGAGATTGTCTGGAGATGCAATCCATCCTCCTAGATCACCTTTATGGATCTTGTGGGCAGGGATATCGACAACAGCCTTGATACGGTAAAGCGTTTTGCCGAATCGTTCGACCGTGTCGTGCAAGACCAGTTCATAACGGGTTTCCATGAAAGGTTCCTGTGGATATGAAAGAACCCTCATTCTGATTTAAGAGATGCGGATGTGTCAATGAAAGGCGGTATTGCCAAAGCAACGATGCTTTAATTCTCAGGAATCGAGGGAAAGAGGGATGGCATACATTGCCCGCAGATACAGGTATAGGCATGAGGTCCACGTGATGGCAGTCCGATTCTTGAAAGCCATCGGTTGATTTCGGTGTCAGCCGGCACATAGCCTGAAGCAAATACTTTGCCATCAATACAGATGGTGGGGGTTGAGAATACCCCAGCATCGGCAAGCGTTTCAGGAGCGGAAACCAGTTCAATGGTGATGCTGGTCGAGACATTCTTTGCCATCTTGGCAATGGTCTGATGGATTGCCTGCAGACGTTCGTTATCTCGGTCAAAAATCTGGATGTGCATGGTTGTTTCAGCTTACAGATTCTTGCCGTTGATATAGTAGCGGCCGCACCAGCAGCATCGCCGTCCAGATCCACAGCAGCATCTTGGAACATTCAGGATATCGACATCCAGGTCAAACCATTCAGTCAGTTCACGTCGGTCTGGGTAAAAGCCTGTCAGAGCAATATGTCCATTGACAATAGAAATCGGCAGGGGAGACTTTGCGGATAAGGCCTTCAGGATGGCTGGTATATCCTTGAATACTGTTTGGGCAGTATCACAGGACATTCGCTCGACTGAGATACCACTGGCATGAAGAAGATTGCAGACTGCAGTTGGCAGTCCGTCATCAGAAAAATCAGGTTCGTCTTCAATAATCTGCAGGGTATCCATGAGGTGTTCCGTTCTATTTGCTCTGGAAACTATATCAGAACTTGTCTTTGGATACCGAGGCAAAAGAAAATCCCGCACCGTTGTTTGATGCGGGATATAAAGATACAAGGATTTAAGCTATGGCTCTGTTCAGCTGTCAGTGCAATTAATCTGCCAGGATGATGGCTGCTGCCGTAATGACACTTCCTGCAATGATTGCATCTGCCACGATGCTGTGGTCATGATGATGTCCCCGATAACGTGGAGGAGGTGCATGACGATGGTGATGTGGTGGTGGCACATCGTGTCTCATTTCATGATGAGGGCGATGGTGTGGACCACCATGGTGTCTACCAAAATCATGTGCAAATGGAGCAGACATAACAGCCATTCCCAGTAATGCGGCAATCAGTTTTTTCATGGTAGCCTCCTGTTGAAAAGTTGGAGTTGAATTTCTTTTCTGTACGATTGAGTACATATTAGATGTTTATCGAAGGAAAATCATGTATCTGTTTCAGGGTTTTACTTTTTTTACACATTGAAACAATTGCACGGAATAGGGACATTTCATCATCTAAATGAGGCTGAACGGTGGCGATGTGGCATGATATGGATATGTGGCAATGTTTGATTGAAAGGGGCTCTGACATGATGGGAAAAATGATGAGAAGAATGGCTTTTGCTGGGATTGCTTTGAGCACATTGATGATGGCGCCTTCTGCAATGTCAGCAACATTTGTTCGGGATTGTGAGACTCCTAAACACAATTTCCAGATTCTTCGGATAGACAACACCAAGCTGGTCTATCGGTCATGGAATAAGCCCAAGAAAGCTGGCATCGGGCAGCCAGACCTGCAACTGATCAACGGAACATCAGATTGGGAACAGGCGGGTGAATGTGGTCCGCATGAGTGGTATACCTTCAGTAAAGGCAATCTGGTGTTGAAAGTCGATTTCGGCAGCTGCAGCGCGAAACGTCACAATGCAGATGCGGAAATGACCATCCTGATTGATCAGGTCGTCAAAGGGCATTACTGGGTGAAAGAAAAATCCAGTCAGATGCGATGATTGGCAATCGTTTTGCCTTTGCGGAATAGCGGTAATATAATGCCTGTTCAAGAGCGGACAGCGCTCATGATTCCAAGGAATAAAACAGAAGACCAACATGAAAAGAAAGTTTGCCTGGGCGCTTTTGCCCATCTTTGCATGGATGCTGGTGGCATGCGGTGGTGCCGGGAAAGAAGAAGTCATCAAGACAACACCCGAAGAAATCCTGAAGACTTATCAGAATGGCGCTACGGCTGGCGATCAGCGTTTCAAAGGCAAAAAGGTCGAGGTAACAGGTGTTATTGCAGAGACAGATATCACTGACAACGGAATCCCATATCTCACTTTTGCGCTGGATAACGAAGTCTTGCCAGTCTTCAATTTCAAAAAAGATCAGGCAAAGGCTGTTGCCTCTTTGAAACCAGGGGCGAAAGTCACCCTGAACTGTATCGGTGCGGGTGAGTTGATTCGGACACCGGCTTTCAAGGACTGCATGATTTCTGTGAACGTTCAGTCAAGCAGTAAATAAGCCTGTTTTTGAGAGATGAATTGAAAGGACAGGTTTTGCTGTCCTTTTTTAGTGGACGGCCAGAATCAAAAAGAAAAGTACAGGGTGGCTGTGAACTGATATGGGGGAGTAGAAGAGATACAGTCATCCATCTGCTGTTGTCCTCACTGATGGGGAACAGTGCATCTGGACAACTGCAGAATAGATTCCTGTCGAACAGAGCCGAACTTTCTCGGTAGTCTATCGATTCACATGGAGAATGGCAGGGGAGCCATTCTAATGGGGATCATGCATCGATTGCAGTGGTTACCCGCCACCTACTGCTTGGCGTATGTCTCGTGCTATTCAGCCAAAACGTTTTTTGATTGGTCTTTCAGGTTGTCAGCCTGTGAAATGAATTATATACGACCATACAAAAAAAACTGTTGTTTTTCGCTACTATGTCCCCATTGTTTTGCAAAATTTTTTTTTTGTTATTTGTTATGTCCCTATTTGCTTAAATATCAATCAAAACAAGCTTGTGTTTCAGATTGAACCCCTACGTATAAGAGAGGATTTCAGGGAAATATCCTGTCAATATCCAGCATAGTCAGCAGAAAACAAAATAATGGGGACAGTATAACAAAGGGTATTGGGGTTTAAGGGCTTCCTGGTATTTGGAATAATGATGATGGGGTTTCTGCTTCTGGCAGGTAAGGAAAGGAGAAAAATGGATATGAAACTTGAATCATGGATTGCCGAGAAATTTGAGGGGCATATCGACCATGCAGGCAAGCCGTACTATGGGCATTGTGAGTTTGTGGCATGCTTTGCGAAACAGTACGCAAAGGCAATGGGGATGAGTGACAGAGAAGTGGAGGTGGTCTATCAGAGCGGATTGTGTCATGACCTGCTGGAGGATACCGATACTGATGCGGCAGATCTGTCGGCAATGACCTCTCCTGAGGTTGTGGAAGTTGTCCGTGTCCTGACGCATGCACCAGATGAAGCTTATGACCTTTATTTCGAACGGGTGAAAACCCATCGTTTGGCATCCATCGTCAAACTGGCAGATGCGGCGCATAACGCTATGTTGACCCGTTTTGAGCCAGAAAACCGTTCAGAAGAGGTTCAGAAGGATTGTCAGAAATATGCCAATCGTTTCCTTGATCTGCAGAAGACGATCCTTTCATGGCAATAATCCAACATAGTGCCCAATCTCTTCAACTGAACTATTTGAAAATAAACAAAAAAAAATTGTACTCACAATCATTGGGTAAAATGGAGGGTAATTCCATCATTCACAGATGTGGCTGGCAGACACATTGAATGGAAAAGCATTGTGCTGGTTCACAGTCTGTAAAACGAAAAATCATGAAATTTAATAAGATTCTTGGCATTGGGGCGGTTTCTGTTCTGTCTCTGGCACTTGTTGGTTGTGGAAACGGAACTTCAGGCTCAGCTGCGAAAGCGGCTGGAAGCACATTGAACGCACAGGATCTGATGATTCTGGGCAATCAGGTTTTCAAGGATGTTTATCAGCGCTATGACGCTAAAAGAAGCTGCTGGATTGTTGAAAACGATAAACAGGTCAGTTTCTGTATGAAACAGGCATCCATCAATGTCATCAAGTCAGACAAAGGCGATGCGACTGTTTATCTGCTGGCAACTGGCGGTGTCCGGAATGCCCGTGATGCGTGGGGTGCACCAGGTATGGCGGGGCTTTTCGTTGTCCATCCAGAAGGCAGCGGGTACAAGATGATTGCACAGTCTCCTGCTGTACCATTTGGTTCGGGTGGGCGTTCCCCGGAAGGCAGGTTTATCCAGTTAGGGAAAATGGTCGGCGGCTGGGCATTGGGTGGCAACCCGGTGATGGGCAATCCTGACCGTCTCTGGCAGTTCTATGCTTTGAATGGCAATAACATTCAGGATATGGGGG
>CAZHQM010000073.1:0-7832 GCA_964534155.1 uncultured Oxalobacter sp. | reverse complement strand
CACCAGAAGGTCTGCGTTTTGAATACATCACCCCTGATGGTATCGGTCTGAGCATTGGTGAACTGAGCCGTTGGCCTGCACTGAAGCTGAAAGGCCTTGACGATCAGAAATGGGCTGGTATCCGTGAAAAAATCAATGCGGGTTCCCTGACTCATGATGACATGAAGGGCACCGAAATGTTCTATCTGTTTGAAGATTTCGCACAGGGCAAAGTCGAAGCTCTGGATTTCTTCAAAGGTATGCTGAATCTGCCAGAAACCATGGATTACGACATTTTCTGTCTGCTGGACATGGAAACCCCAGGTGCTATCCCTCTTTTCTTCAATGATGAAGATTCTTTCATGGAAGCATTTGCAGAACAGTACTGCACTGATCCTGTTCACTGGGATGAACTGGATGAAGATTACATGCGTGACATCCTGGAACGCCTGGAAATCGATTTCGGTGACTTCCAGTACATGGCATACTCCTGATTCCCGATATCTGCACTGAACAGTGCAGAAACAGAAAAGCCTGTGGTTTTCGTCCACAGGCTTTTTTCATGGGCAATCTCTCAGATTATTTCTTGCCTTTGGCTTTTTTGCCCTTCTTGGATTTCTTTTCCTTCTTGATTTTCTTGGCTTTTCCGGCTTTTTCTTTTTCAGCCTTTACCGGTTCAGCTGGAGCTGCTTCTGCAACCGGCTCTTGGACTGGTTCTGCTGGCACAGGTTGTGGTACCACATCCGCCGCTGCTTCTGGTGCAGATTCCTGAACCTGTTTGTTTTTCTTCACTTTCTGGATCTTGGCTTTCTTGGCAGTGACCTTGACCCCGATAGCCCTGCTGATTGCCAGAACGGTCGTGAATGGCAGGGTTTCACCTTTTGCCAGCACACGGGTCAGCGTTTTTTCTTCGATACCAGTCAAGGCAGCGGTTTCTGCCTTGCCTGCCGCCTCTACGACATCCTTGAGTGCGGCGGTGATGAGACTGCCATCACCCGCATCCTGCCTGAAGCATTCCATGAGAAACAGCTGGCGGTCTTTCTGGGTACTGAGGTAGTCCTGAATGTTGAATTCCTGCTTTTTCATATGCCCTCCTTTGGATGTTGCAGTCTATCGGATACGATTGTTTCAGTGTAACAGATTATAAGACGCTTGCGTGAATTTCTGATGAAAAAACAGATGTTTTCCCGAGCCCCCAGTTTTTCGCACAAAGCGAAAACTTAACGGTAAAATGGGGATAAGCCCCCTGTTTTCCTGACAGGGGAAACAGTCAACAGTACGGTTACATCCGATTTTTTCAGAGGAGGTTTCATATGGCTAGATTCACACTCCCACGCGACATTTACCACGGTGAAGATGCATTGGCGACCCTGAAGTCTTTCAAGGGCAAGAAGGCAATCGTCTGCAGCGATGACACCATGGTTGCACTGGGCTTTGTCGAGAAGATTGTTGGTTACCTGAAAGAAGCTGGCATGCAGGTCCAGACGATTGCAGGTATTGAACCTGACCCAAGCGTTGAGACAGTGATGAAAGGCGCTGAAAAGATGCTGGCTTTTGAACCTGACTGGATTGTGGCTGTCGGTGGCGGCTCTCCAATCGATGCGGCGAAAGCAATGTGGATCAAGTATGAATACCCAGAAATCACTTTCGAGGATATGTGCAAGGTGTTCGGACTGCCTCCGCTGAGACAGAAAGCACATTTCTGTGCGATTCCATCGACCTCTGGCACAGCAACCGAAGTGACTGCTTTCTCGATCATCACCGATTACAAGAAAGGCATCAAATATCCAATCGCTGACTTTGAGATCACCCCTGATGTAGCGATTGTCGATCCACAGATGGTCGTGACCATGCCTAAGATGCTGACTGCCCACACTGGGATGGATGCGATTACCCATGCGATTGAAGCGTATGTCTCCACCTGCAACTGTGCTTACACCGATGCACTGGCACTGTCTGCCATCAAGACTGTCCAGAACGATCTGGTGGACTCCTACAATGGCGACAAGGCAAAGCGCGGCACAATGCATAATGCGGCAACAATGGCGGGCATGGCATTCACAAATGCATTGCTGGGTATCGTCCATTCGATGGCGCATAAGACCGGTGCGGTGTTTGCTGACTATGGTGCCCATCTGATCCACGGTTCTGCGAATGCGATGTATCTGCCTAAGGTGATTGCCTACAACGCGAAAGACGCAACCGCGAAGAAACGCTATGGCGAGATTGCCGATTTCATGGGTTTAGGCGGTGCAGATGACGATGCGAAGATCGCAAACCTGATTGCCTATCTGCGTGGCATGAACGATGCGCTGAACATTCCACAGTGCATCAGTAAATATGGCAAGGATGCATTGCCTTGCGAACAGGGTTTTGTGCCAGAAGCGGTATTCCTGGAACGCCTGCCAGAAATCGCGAAGAATGCGATCGCAGATGCCTGCACACTGTCGAACCCTCGCCAGCCAACACAGGAAGAAATGGAAAAACTGCTGAAATGCTGTTACTACGACCTGCCAGTTGATTTCTGATACCAGCAGAGCCGCTTAAACGAAAACGCATACCTCCATCGGGTATGCGTTTTCTGTTTGATGCGATAGCTGAACCCGACGGTTATTTGCTGAATAGCCAGGATTCATCCATCTTGCCGTCCTTTCGGGTCTGGATGAGCTTGCCCACAGCATCTTTCGGCGCCCCATCGACCTTGCAGGAGGTGAGCTGAATGACATTCTTAGGATCCATTGGCGTAAAAACGATGTGTTCATAGCCACATTCCCCGGAAGCATCCACGCCATTTGCCACCATACCGCCTTTCCATGTCATGTCTGCAGTCCCCTCCCCGATGGTTTTAGGCGCCAGCCAGCCCTGTGCGGTGCACTCTGCCCTGCAGGTCAGTCTGACCCCCATACGATCGGTCTTGTAGTCGCGGATCTGTACCTCTTCCTGTGCATGGGCGGTAGAAATACCAACCACCAATGCAAGGATGCCAATGAATGTCTTGATTGGGTGTTTCATGTTTTGCTCCTGATGCTGTTTACCGCTCATACAGCCACTGCTTAATCAGCTGACTGTTGCTGTCGTAATAGGCAAATTCACCGATTGCGCCATCTGCCCGCTTCTCGACAGGACCGCATTTCGGGTTTGTGTTGAGGTAACGGATAGCGGCGATTTCTGTATCGGATGTTTCATCAAAAAAATCAATACGGCTGGCACAGTGGATACCCCCTGGCATCGCCCCTCTGGCTTCATGGCCATTGTTGAAGACCATATCGGGCTTGCCACGGAATGGCGTGGCTGATTTTTTCCAGAGATTGAGTACCAATGGAGAACGGTACTGAAGCTGGATGTCATAGGTCGCTGTCCGATAGTAGGTCTCGGCAATCGGCATCTGTTCCGGTTCCTGTGCCTGTGCGGTGGCAATACCGGTTGCCAGTGTGATAACAGCTGCTGCTTTCATGAGTGTTGATTTCATTGCCCTGCTCCCAACCTAGCGCCGGTAGATGACCTCTTTTACCGGTTGGGAACTGCTGTTTCGGTAATAGAGTATGCCGATTGAACCATCTTTGGGCTGCACCACATCACCGCATTTCGGGTTCTTGTTGTAATAGCTGAGTGCAGCAACCTGCTCTGCCGTAGAAGAAGCACTGAAAAACTCAATCCGATGGACACAGTTGGTGCCATCAAGCAAAACACCTTCAGGTTCCCAGCCATTTTCAAAAACCATAGCAGGCTTGCCCGAATTTTCATCGGCTGGCTTGTTCCAGACCTTGAGCGTTGCAGGAGAATGCCCTTCAAGCACGATATTGTGCTTTGCTGTGGCGTATTTTGCCCCTGCAGCCTGAACAGTTGCAGAAAAACAGAGCAATCCCCCCAGAAGACCGATGGTCCAGCGTTTCATATCCCTGCCCCAGATCAATGTTTCAGCCAATGGTGCCCTTTGGCAGGACCGTTGCCCACAATCAGTTCACCAAGTACTCCCTTAGGATGTGGCTTGACCGGGCAATCTTCGTCTGGATGGAAGAATTCGATGGTCGTCTTGGGATTTGTCTGGCTGAAGGTGTAAATCTCGATATTGCATTTGCCATCGCATTCAAGCCCCTGACAGGTTGTCCCCGCAGTCAGGTTAAGCTCCGCAGGGTCAACCCAAGGGCGGGTCCCTGCGGACTTATGCCACCCTTTCAGCTGATAAGAGAGAAAGCCATTGACCCGAGCGCCCTCACGGAATGAAATCACATAGCCATCGGTCGTGTGATAGACACCAGGACCTGAGTCAGCCGCAGATGCAGTTGCTGAACCACCGAGCGCCAGTGCCGATGCAAGAACTGCGGTAAAAATCTGTTTTTTCATGAGATCGCCCCTGTTCTGTATTGAGATTCTGTTAATTCCAATTTATCAGAATTCATCTGATGTGGCTATGCAGGACGATTGCTTTTCGATACACATTTCATGGCACACTGAAGCCATGGCAGGACTACAATACTCCCTGTCTTTTCTCTTTTGATATGAGGTCTGCATCATGGCGTTCAAAACAGCCCTGAAATCATTGTGTGTATGGTCTGCCGCCCTGCTGGCACTGTCATCTGCCCCTGCCCTCGCAGATGGGCAGGAAAACACGCCAGTGCATGAAACGGAGCTGAAAGTAGAGACTGTAACCGCCGTACCAGAGGCTCAGCAGACAGGCGAAGTCTCTCATGAAGGCTGGCAGAAAATGGCTGAAAACGATATGGAGGTGGTTTACTTCAGACCACCGCCCAAGGGAGAACGCGCCAACACCGTCGGTATCGAGGTCAGGGTTGTCGCACAGCAGAAAGACCTGTTTGACTATGCGGAAGGCGTTGCAATGGCAGACTGCTCAACCCGCACACTCTTCCCGGTTTCTGGCGAAATCTACGATGTGAAAGGCAGCACCATCAACCCGTTTGACATTCCCCTGCTGAAAGGCATGGAGTATGTACGGGCTTTCCCGCAGGAAGCGTATGATGGCCTGACCGACCGTCTGTGTGAAGGAGAGCCGATTCCCGAAGCCAACTGATCAACCGCACCCGTAACGGATGTACAACAGATTGTAACAATGCCTGTAGGCTGGCATGATGAATGCTAGGATGTAAATGACTTGTAATGAATACCCTGTAAAATGTGCATTTCGGGTGCGTCACTGAAGGATAATTATGATGAAGAAGTTTCTGTTTGCGTTGAGTACCCTGCTGATGGCTGCCGGCTTGATTCAGTCCGCACAGGCGGGTTCGCTGGATGCCTACCGCCCAAAGAAACCGGAGAGCAGCCTGAGCTGCCGCATGGATGAGCTGTCTTCATGCGACTCGACTGTAAAGCAACCATCGCCCAATAAACATACCGTTAAAAACCGTGAAAAGGCCGCTAAACAGCCTTTAAAACACACGAAAACAACGTATGCCAAATATCGCGCAAGCAACTGACATATTTTCAATATATTGCGAATTATCATCAAATACGCCATTATTTGACAAGATTTGATGAATTTTAAACACTTTTACTGATATATCGGTTTTTTCGAAGGTGATGTACCGTTTTCTGCAATTGAAACAGTTGGTAAATCCTCTGCCAAAACAGGCTCAAAACGACTACAATACTCGCATTATCAACAAGACTGTCTGTTTCAATGTGCATGATTGTCAAGGTGACAATGATGGTTAGGTTACTTAAATCAGCTGCATTCAAAACATTCGCTCTGCCAGTGATGCTTTTCATACTGGCGGGCAGCGCATCTGCTGGAGAGTGGAAGGATATCTTCTACAGCAGTGATGGCGGCGTTTTGAAAGCACAGAACAGCAGTTTCCAGAAAACCGGCTTGGAATCCGCCTCTCGACCAGAGGGATGGTTCAAACTGGTTCCTCCACGAAATCCAGATTTCTCTTACATGCTTGCCCTTTACCGCATTGATTGTGACAAGCGTACGCTGGCTGTACTCTCTGCATCCCTGCATCGGAAAGACGGTTCAGTCATTGAATCAGATGGCAACGATGATGACGCCCAGCAGGTTCCGATTGAACCCGATACCAGTGCTGAGGCGGTTTACCATCATCTCTGCGGTCATTATTAAATAGCGGCGGCTGTTTCTTGCGGGACAGCCGTTTTTTTCAACTTTTGAAAGAGAGCTGAAGAATGAAGAAAACGCTCCTGTCTATCGCAATGGCAGCAATCGGTGCCATGATGATTTCCTCCTGTGCTGTCCATGACAGCTACTATTACGATGGCGGTTACTATGAAGGTGGCTACTATTATGAAAACGGCCATCGCCGCCCTCCCCCACCTCCACATGACCGACGCCATCACGACAGACGTGACCATCGATTTGATGACAGACATCCTGATCACAGATCAGATCGCTTCGACCATAACAGACGCCCAGACCATAGATTCAAAGGCGATCACAAAGATAGAATCCATCAGCGTAATGAGGAGATGCGTGAACGCCATGAAATCCGGCGCCCTAATGACAATGACCGTTTCCAGAGGATTGACCGAAACAATCCCAATAATGCGGAACGTATCAAGCGCATGGAGCAGATGCGTGAACGCCGTGAAATACAGCGTCCACAGCGCAATGAAGGCTTCCAGCGGATTGACCGTAACAATGCCCGTAATGCAGAACGCATGGAACGCGTAGAACGCAGAATGGGTGGCAACGACAACGGTGGGCACAAGATGGGCAGTCGTAAAGGCGGCTTTAATCGAAAATAACAAAGCACCTATCAGAATATCTGCATTGTTCCTAAACTTGAATTCCATCCAGATGAAGGAGATCTCTGAATGAAACTGACAAAACTCATCGGCTATATGATGCTTGCCGTCGGCTGTGTCTCATTGACCGGCTGTCTGCATGACGTCACCATCTACGAGGACGATGGCTATTACTATGAAAACGGTCACCGCCGCCCACCTCCACCACCAAGTCATCGCCATGACCGCGATGACTACTACTACCAGAAAGAACGCAATAAAGATCTGGAAAAACAGCGTCGCAAAGAAGAGAAGAAACTGGAAAAAGCCCGAGAAGAACGCCGCAAGGAAGAACTCCGCCGCAGAGAAGAATTGCAGCGAAGAGAAGAGCAACGCCTGGAAAAAGAACGGGATCAGCGCCGCAAGGAAGAACTCCGCCGTAGAGAAGAATTGCAGCGCAAAAAAGATCAGGACAAACGCCCTGAATTCAAACGTCCTGAAAAAGCTGACGATAACCGCTTCGGTTCCCGTCCATCATCAAATGACAACAAAGGCAGCCATTTTGGTGCCCGTGTAGACAAGGGCAACAACGGCAATCATTACGGTTCCCGCCCTGATAGCAAGGTCGAAAGAGCGGCAAAAGGCAACGGTGAACGCCCTTCTTTCCAGAGAATGAAAAAAGACTGATCCAGAGAGGTAATCAATGAAAAAATATATTGCACTCGCACTGGTTGCGCTTGGCATGCTCACCATGACAGCATGCCACCACCATCACCGCCCATATGATGATGGCTATCACCGCCGTGACCGTGATCATGACCACCATGACCGTCGTGATGGCGACTATGACCGTAGAGAGCATAGAAGATAATTGAGGTAATCTTCTTCCAAGAAGCCGATGCATTTCTGCATCGGCTTTTTTGTTGGTTAGAATTTAAATAAGATATTGTTAAGAAATCCAAAAGATATCATAACAATATCTCCAAGATAGCCTTTTGCAATCAATAAGATGAGCCATCACTGCCCGAAATCTGCTCATCGCCACAGATCTGCGCATCACCATCAATACGTGCGCCATGGGTGACCACAGCATTGTCGAAGATACGTGGGTTATCCATGATGATGGAACCGCCAGAGACCACCGCATTGCCGTAAAT
>CAZHQM010000072.1:0-7935 GCA_964534155.1 uncultured Oxalobacter sp. | reverse complement strand
ATCATCAAGAGCGTCCGCTTCGACGGCATGGAAAACGCACCACAGCTGTCCCTGGAAATCGACCGCGAGAAAGCGAATGCACTGGGTGTCTCATTTGCTGACATCAATGCATCCCTGTCTACGGCATTTGGTTCCAGCTATGTCAATGACTTCGACAGTACCGGCCGTCAGCAGCGAGTTATCGTCCAGCTCGATGCAGATAAACGTATTGACCAGGAATCTTTCAACCGACTGTTTGTCAAAAGCTCTTCAGGAAACATGGTTCCACTGGCATCTTTCTGTTCAGTCAAATGGGAAAAAGGTCCTATTCAGCTGATCCGCTACAACGGTTATCCATCCATGCGTATCACGGGTACCCCAGCTGATGGTTATTCTTCCGGGGATGCGATGAACGAAATGGCAAACCTGATGAAACAGTTGCCTAACGGCTTTGGCTACGAATGGACTGGTACCTCCCTGGAAGAACAGGCATCAGGTTCTCAGGCGCCAATGCTGTATGCCCTGTCTATTCTGGCTGTCTTCCTGTGTCTGGCGGCATTGTATGAAAGTACAACCATTCCTATCGCGGTCCTGCTGGTGGTTCCTCTTGGGGTTATCGGTGCACTGATCGGTGTGTATCTGCGTGGTATGCCAAATGACGTTTACTTCAAGGTCGGTCTGATTGCAACCATCGGTCTGTCAGCCAAGAACGCGATTCTGATTGTGGAATTTGCAAAAGACCTTGAGGAAAAAGGCATGAGTGTCCTTGAGGCAACGATGGAAGCAGTCAAGCTGCGTTTCCGTCCAATCCTGATGACCTCCTTTGCGTTTATCCTCGGTGTTGTGCCATTGGCGATTGCACATGGTGCTGGTGCCGCATCCCAGCAGGCGATTGGTACCGGCGTGCTGTTTGGCATGATCACCGCAACGGTCCTGGCAGTCTATCTGGTGCCGGTCTTCTTCGTGGTTGTACGTTCTGTCTTCAGCCGCAAGAAAGCACTCCCTGCTGATGGCTCTGTGCCAACAGATGGTTCGACAGATGGAACAACTGAGGAAAAACCACGGAAGAAATCGTGGAAAGACCTGCTGAAAACGCTGAAACGTAAGAAGAAAGAGGAGGAGTAACCATCATGTTCAAGAAATGTGCTTTGGCATTCTTGGTTGCCAGTGTGCTGACTGGCTGCAGTATGGCTCCTGATTATGTCCGCCCAGATGCGCCTATCGACAGCCAGTACCCTACCAGCAGCCACTCTGGTCCATCTGCCGCCAACCGGATTGGCTGGCAGGAATTCTTCCGTGATGAACGGCTGAAGGCAATGATTGCCGCAGCCATTGAAAACAACCGTGACCTGCGTGTTGCCGCACTTCGGATTGAAGAAGCCCGTGGCATGTACGATATCCAATGGGCTGACCGCCTGCCGACCATCATGCATACTGGCAGCACCAGCCGTGCACGTACACTGGGAAGCGATGGCAAAACCATGGTGACAGGTGGCACACATCAGGTCGGGGTCGGCATCTCCGCATTTGAAATCGATTTCTTTGGCAGGGTCAAAAGCCTGTCAGACGCTGCTCTGGCAAAATACCTTGCCACAGAAGAAGCCCAGCGGTCTGCCTATATCAGCCTTGTTTCTGAAGTTGCAAAAACCTACCTGACTGAACGGGCACAGGCCGAACAGATCGAGCTGGCAAGAAAAAGTTTCGAGTCTTATCAGAATTCTTATGGTCTGATGAAAAAACGCCTCGAAGTCGGCATTGCATCGTCCATTGAGCTGAGACAGTATGAAACGCTGATGCATACTGCTATGGTTACCCTGGCAAAACACGAACGTCTGCATGCCCAGACCGTCAACGCTCTGGTTGTTCTGGTCGGTGGCAAGATGCCTGCAGACCTACCTGAACCACATAGACTGTCTGAATCTGACCTGATGATGGACATCCCAGAGGGATTACCATCTGAACTGTTGGAAAACCGCCCTGACATCCGTCAGCAGGAACAGCTCCTGAAAGCCGCCAATGCGAACATCGGCGCAGCCCGGGCAGCATTTTTCCCTCGGTTCACAATCACGGGGTTTGCAGGCTCTATGAGCGCAAGTTTCTCTGGA
Source organism: uncultured Oxalobacter sp. (assembly GCA_964534155.1). Classification (GTDB taxonomy): domain Bacteria; phylum Pseudomonadota; class Gammaproteobacteria; order Burkholderiales; family Burkholderiaceae_D; genus Oxalobacter. The sequence continues at coordinate 5,851 of CAZHQM010000072.1, read as the reverse complement.
CTGTTTGACCCACATTCCGGGGCATGGACATGGGCACCACAGATGACCCTGCCAATCTTTGATACTGGCAGGAACATTGCCAATCTGGATGTTGCGGAAGCCCGCAAGAACATTGCTGTGGCTGAATACGAAAAGACCATTCAGGTCGCTTTCCGTGAGGTTGCGGATGCTCTCTCGAACCGGACCTGGCTGAATGAGCAGGTCACCGCACAGGAGGGAGTGCTCAATTCAGAATCCGACCGCTACCGCCTGTCGCTTGCCCGCCTGAACAACGGCATCGGACATTCGCTGGCAGTCTTCGATGCCCAACGCCAGTCATTTGCCGCAGAGCAGTCTTTAGTCGACATCCGACTGATGCGGATGATCAATGCGGTTGAGCTTTACCGTGCATTGGGCGGCGGTTTTTACCAGCCTGATCCCGTCAAGCTGAATCCTTAATCAGAAAGCTTTTCCTCTCAGCCTGCCGTCTATCATGACGGCAGGTTTTTTTCGCATCAGAAAATGCTTTTTTGTTGCTTTTTTAGAAGAAAAATCTCCCCTAATCGCCTTTTTTTGATTAGAATACACCTCTATATTCTTACACGTCTGCGACTAGCAAACTGTCACTGACAACTGTCTATCCTTTCTGAAAGCCAGACGTTTTTTCCAAGCCAATTCACTGATACGCAGATGCGTTTCTATTTGGCATTTTTCAATTGTTATTTTTCCAAACGATTATGAGCGACGATACCAAAGTTATTACCGATGCATCCTTTGAAGCTGATGTCCTGAAATCCGACAAACCTGTGCTAGTTGATTTCTGGGCTGTATGGTGCGGTCCTTGCAAGATGCTGTCCCCTATCGTTGATGACATCGCAACCGAATATGCAGACAAACTGGTCGTCGCAAAAATGAATGTCGATGAAAACCCACAGACCCCTCAGCAGTTCGGCATCCGTGGCATTCCGACCCTGCTGCTGTTCAAGAACGGTCAGCTGGCAGCCCAGAAAGTTGGCGCCATGAGCCGTGCACAGCTGAAAGCCTTCATCGATGCCAATGTTTGATTGATTCACCGAATGGCGGTCTCCTGACCGCCATTCTTCGCATTTTCCGTCTGGAAACATGCTTTCTTCCGCAGTAAATCCCTCATTTTTATCATGCATTTATCTGAATTAAAGACGCTCCGTGTGCCTGCCCTGCTGGATCTGGCCCTGAGTCTTGAAATTGACAACGCCGCACGTATGCGCAAACAGGAACTGATGTTTGCCATCCTGAAAAAACGCGCGAAAGCCGGCGAACAGGTTTACGGTGACGGTGTTCTTGAAATCCTGCCTGACGGCTTCGGTTTCCTCCGTTCCCCAGATGCCAGCTATATGGCATCCACCGATGACATCTATATCTCCCCTTCCCAGATCCGCCGTTTCAACCTGCATACCGGTGATTCCATTGAGGGTGAAGTCAGAACGCCTAAAGACGGAGAACGCTATTTCGCACTGGTGAAAGTTGACAAGGTCAACGGTGCACCTCCAGAAGCATCCAAGCACCGCATGCTCTTTGAAAACCTGACCCCGTTACATCCAGACAAGCCTCTGAAGCTGGAACGCAATATCAGTGCACAGGAAAACATCACCGGCCGCATCATCGATATGATTGCGCCAATCGGTAAGGGGCAGCGTGGTCTGCTGGTCGCATCACCTAAGTCTGGTAAGACAGTGATGCTGCAACATATGGCACACGCAATCACTGCGAACCATCCTGATGTCACCCTGTTTGTCCTGCTGATTGATGAACGTCCTGAAGAAGTGACCGAAATGCAGCGTTCTGTGCATGGTGAAGTGATCGCCTCCACTTTCGATGAACCTGCAACCCGCCATGTCCAGGTTGCGGAAATGGTGCTCGAAAAGGCAAAACGCCTTGTGGAAATGAAGAAGGATGTGGTTATCCTGCTCGACTCCATCACCCGTCTGGCACGCGCTTACAACACCGTTATCCCTGCTTCTGGCAAGGTCCTGACCGGTGGTGTCGATGCGAATGCCCTGCAGCGTCCTAAACGCTTCTTCGGTGCAGCGCGTAATGTCGAGGAAGGCGGTTCCCTGACCATCATCGCAACCGCTCTGGTTGAGACCGGCAGCCGCATGGATGATGTCATCTATGAAGAATTCAAGGGCACCGGCAATATGGAAGTCCATCTGGAACGCCGTCTGGCTGAAAAACGCGTCTATCCTTCCATCAACCTGAACAAGTCCGGCACCCGCCGTGAAGAGCTGCTGATCGAGCCTAGCCTGCTCCAGAAAATCTGGATCCTGCGCAAGCTGCTGTACGGCATGGATGAAATCGAAGCAATGGAATTCATCCTGGACAAGATGCATGCAACCAAGACCAATGCAGATTTCTTCGATCTGATGCGTCGTGGCGGCTGATCCCATATCAGTCAAACGTGCATAACAGAAAAGCCTACCACTCGGTAGGCTTTTTTCATGGTTGTCAGACCGTGTGATGTCTGGTAAATCTGTCGCTTTCTGATTACAGCTTAGGCAGTGCGATTTCGTTGTTCTTGCTGAATTGATAGTCCTTGAAGACCTGTTCTGCTGTTGGCAGGAGATAAGTGCCATCTGCCAGTTTCAGGGTGGTTTCCTTCAGGCGGTATGCATTGGAGCCACAGGTCCAGACATAATGGTTACGCATGTTGGTACAGAGACAGGTTTTCTGTGTCTTGACCATGAACTTGTTGCCTGGGTTCTTTTCCAGTTCGCTGAAGTATTCCTCAACGTATGGGCAGGTACCATTCTCAAGCATATAGCCATAGGATTCGCAGTTTGGATGCAGACCCAGTGACAGTGCTGGAGAGTTTTTCAGCATACGCATTGGATAGCCGGTTGGAGACGCCATGTTGACTTCAATATCGTCTTTTTCCGCCTTGAGGTATTCCTGTTTGACTTCGTCTGGCAGACCGGATTCCTTGGTGATGGTGAAGCGGGTAGCGACCTGAACAGCACTCGCACCGTTTTCCAGCATATCAACCGCATCAGAACCGGTGAAAACGCCACCACCAGCGATGACAGGAATGGAAAGTCCTTCTTTTTCCAGGTAGGCGTTCACATCACGGACGATGGACTTGAGGTCATGGTTCATCCAGTCGTCAAAACCGAAGCCCAGATGACCACCCGCCAGAGGACCTTCAACAACAACATAGTCAGGCAGACGGTTGAGCTTTGCGCTACGGCGCAGGAAAATCTGCAGGGCGCGGTGGGAAGAGACGATGATACCGATCTTGACGTCACGGAAACGTGGATGGTCTTCCATCAGTTTCAGGGTATTCTGATGCAGACCTGCCGCTAGGGTAATGCCGTCGATACCGCCATCCATTGCACCGTTCAGACGGGCACGCAGGGTGTCACGGGATGCATTCATGGTCAGCTTTTCCATGCAGTTCAGGAAAATCAGACCATTGCCCTGTTTGCGTTTCATGACATCTGCCACCTGAAGGCGGGTACCTTCATAGACCTTGTCCAGATCGAACACAACGCTGGATTTGTCTTTCAGAGGAATGATCTTGCGATACTGCTGGGTCTTGTCTTCTGTGTAGGTTGTTCCGTGATAACGGTCACAGACATCCAGATACATTGCGTCAGAGATATGACCAATGCCACCGAGGCGGGCAGCCTCCAGAGCCAGTTTTGCAGTGGAAATATCAACACCCATACCACCGATGACAATCGGGACATATTCTTTTCCACCCAGAACCAACCGGAAATCATCTACACACTTCATTACAATCCTTAGACTAGCGAAATCTGGATCTTATTCTTTTATCTAGCAGGAAATATCGCTGATTTCCGCCGAAAATACATCTAAAATGCCCTAATTTCTTATTATTATGCGTTATGCCATTTCTACCACAAAACAGGTCTGAATGCAGGAATCCTGACTCGGGCAAATTGCTGATTATTATAAATTTACATGATGATAATGCAAGCAAAACCAAACATTTAGACGCTATCTGATTGGTTCTGCCTGCATCATGCTGTATCAATGAGACATCAATACAGGGACTTTTGATTCCTCCAGAACCGTGCGGGTCACACCGCCCAGCAGGAACTCACGGAAACGGGTATGACCATAACCGCCCATCACCAACAGGTCAGTGCCCTGCTGTTCTGCCAGCTCAAGCACAGAGTCCCCAATCTTGCGGCTCTTCTGTGCCGGCAGCACTTCAACCTTGACACCATGACGCCCCAGGTATTCTGCAATGTCTGCACCAGCCACAGCGGCATCCATGTCGGCTTCTTCGTCGATGTTGAACATGGCAATCTGAACCAGATCCGCCTTCTTCAGGAGTGGCAGTGCATCGACAACCGCACGGATGGATTCACGGCTGGCGTTCCAGCAGATCATTGCTTTCTTGCCAACAGTGTCTTTCTCATAGCCAGGAGGTATGATCAGGACAGGACGACCAGAATTCATCATGACAAATTCAGGGAAGTCAGGGGTAACAGAAGCACCCTTTGCATCGAGATCGGTTCTACCGATTACAATCAGGTCAGTGACTCGACCCAGCAGGGAAACGCCTTCGCTGGCCTCACCGTCAACAACACGCCCTTCATAGGTGCTGAGCCCCATATGACCGACATCTTCCTCAAATTCCTGAACGTATTTGGCAGCCCTGTCCTGCAGGAACTTCAGATGTGTTGCCAGTGCAGGATCCTTGTCATCGATCTGCGCCTGATAGAAACTCTGGGTCGAGATGCCAATCATTGCCACACCCAACAGATGGGCATCATCTGCCAGTGCAATATTGGCAGCAATACGGGATCTGTTTTTCAGGATTTCTTTCTTGTCCAGATGAACCAGAATTGTCTTATAGGACATAGCAACCTCCATTAAAGTGAGATGAGCCTTCCCTGCCGGTCAGAGGCAGGGATGTTTTTATCATTTATCCAGGTCAAATGCCTTGTGCAGTGCACGGACTGCCAGTTCCATGTATTTTTCGTCAATCAGACAGGAGATCTTGATTTCGGAAGTGGAGATCATCAGGATATTGATGCCTTCGCTGGACAGGGTATTGAACATCTTGGATGCAACACCAACATGGCTGCGCATACCAATACCGATAGCGGAAACCTTGGAGACCTTCGCATCACCCTGGATGTCTGCAGCACCGATTTCACCCTTGACCTGATTGTTCAGCAGATCCATTGCGCGGTTGAAGTCTGGACGAGGAACTGTGAAAGTGAAGTCGGTCTTGCCACCTACGGACTGGTTCTGGATGATCATGTCAACTTCAATATTCGCTGATGCGATTGCGCCAAGAATCTGGGATGCGATGCCAGGACGGTCAGGTACACCCATAACGGTGATTTTTGCTTCATCGCGGCTGAATGCGATGCCAGAGATAACGGTTGATTCCATATCAGTGTGTTCTTCTTCAAAAGTGATCAATGTGCCGGATTTTGCCTCTTCTTCAAGTGGCATCAACGGATCGGTCAGGGAGGAAAGCACGCGGGTTGGGACATGGTAGCTGCCAGCCAGTTCCACAGAACGGGTCTGGAGAACCTTGGAACCCAGGGAAGCCATTTCGAGCATTTCCTCGAAGGTGATTTTCTTCAGGCGTTTTGCCTCGGAAACGACGCGGGGATCGGTGGTGTAAACACCATCCACATCGGTGTAGATCAGGCATTCATCTGCCTTGATCGCCGCCGCCATCGCCACTGCAGAGGTATCGGAACCGCCACGGCCGAGGGTGGTGATTTCTTTCTGGTCATTCATGCCCTGGAAACCTGCCACGATGACAATCTTGCCTTCATCGAGGTTTGCACGGATCTTCTGGTCATCAATGGAGTGGATGCGTGCCTTGGTGTGGGCAGTATCGGTG
>CAZHQM010000071.1:0-8014 GCA_964534155.1 uncultured Oxalobacter sp. | reverse complement strand
CTCTTACCCGCTCTCCGACTTGTTTCCGAATCATGGCGTTCCCTCTCGATACGACTATGACATTATGGTGCATGCTGTTTATGAGTCAACGGACTATGAGCATACGGACGATAAGTAACACAGAGAATTTCTCCAATGTTGCTTATAGGGTGCAGGCAGGATGTTTTTTGGACTGAAAAGAGAATAACAGTCCAATGAAACGCTGAGTTTCAGAACGGGGATGGCGATGTATGAACAGTTGGGCTACCGGTGTCTGGCAGGTTATTTCTTTTCTTTCTTGAACAGTTCTGAATCAAAGAATTTTCTTGGGGTGATGCCAAGCCCCTCCCAGATTTTGCTCAGGGCGATGATCGAGATGTTGCGCTTGCCATTTTCAACACTGACGATATAAGTGCGATGAAGGCCGACTTCGAGACCAAGTTGTTCCTGGCTCAGTCCTTTGGCAGTGCGTAATTCGCGGATTCGTTGTCCGACTTTCTGACTGATTAACATTATGAATAACCTCCGCATATGAGGTTATAAGCATGGATATGCAGTAACAACAGACTTTAAGTTACACCCAGTACAGAATTGGCGAAAAAGTGGTTTTTTATACGAAAAAAGTACATTTTGTATAGGAGAGATGTATCAGTTGGAGTAGGAGAATAATTGTTTATACCTGATAGCTGGTCAGTCTCAAGGCAGTATCTGTTATTCGTTTGGGGAATATGAAAAGGGGGCGGATGATGTAGCCGGGTACTGCTTCTAATCGAGGATGTGTGAGAGGAAAGCCCGGCAGGTGCTGGGCTTTTTCATGAGGTGTTCAACGATTGGCACATCTGCAGGTGCCCAGTCGAGGGTGTTGAGCTCTTCTGGTGGCAGCCATCGGTAGTCGATATGTTCGGTGAGGGTGAATGCAGGGCTGTCGACCTCACAGCGGTAGGTATGCATGGTGATGCGGAATTCTGGGTAGGTGTGGTCAACGGTCATCACATAGTCGTCTGCTGTGATGGTGGTCTGGATCTTGAGCTCTTCAGCCAGTTCGCGCATCAGGGCGGTGTGGGCGGTTTCGCCTGCTTCGAGCTTGCCGCCGGGAAATTCATATTTGAAGCTGACGGCAGAGCGTTTTTTGCCAAGCCCACGCTGTACGCAGAGGATGTTGCCTTGATGGATGATGATGGCAGCGGCGACTTCAATATGTTTCATGGGGCGGGAATGAAATGCGGGACAGGGCTTGCACAGCCTTTTTTAAATGGCTAAAATACTGTTCATTCATTCAGTATGTTTAACTGAACGAACATTTACATTGTTTATATCTTTTATCGTTCTTTTCCTGCCACGGCAATCAGGCTGACTGTGTCAGATGTTGCGGGTTGCTGTGGCGTCTTTTTCTTGTTTTTCAGTTTTTTTCAATGAGTCCTGATGGATTCAGGGGGCTTCTTTGTCTCTTGATTTTAGCAGGTCTGGATAGTTTGAGGTGTTTGATGGCGGTTGAGCAGATGGATGCGGTTTCAAAAAAAGATGTCAGCAGGGCAGATGTGATTGCCAGACTGATGCTTGTCGCTGATATGTGCATAGGCAAGGTTCCTGTGGATGTGACCGAGGTGGTGAAAAGTGCCAGGGAGATGAGCGTTGAGCCAGTGACTGTCTCAAAACTCGTGTTTGAGCCTGCGGGTGCATTGCGGGCATATGAGCTGATTGTCCGTTGTCTGAATGCTCAGGATGAGCCTGTGGCAGAGGATGAGCCTGTTGCGGAGTCCAATCCGGCACTGGATGTGCCTGATGTCGGAGAGGGCTGGAGCGAGACAGGGTATGAAGCAGACGAAGAGGATGCTGAATGATGGAAACGCTGGGTGTCCGTGGTTCAGATGGTGTTGTCTGGTCTCCATTGCCCGGGAGTCAGCGTGCTTTTCTGGCTTGCCCTGTGTATGAGGTGCTGCTGGAGGGAACGCGTGGCGGTGGCAAGACGGATGCGCTGCTGATGAGTTTTGCCCGATTCTGTGGCAAAGGATTCGGTGCGAACTGGCGCGGTGTGCTGTTCCGCCTGACATATCCGCAGCTGTCGGATGTGGTGGCGAAAAGCCGCCGTTGGTTCTATCGGATGTTTCCGGGTATCAGGTTCAATGTTTCGAATTACTGCTGGACATGGCCGACAGGGGAACAGCTGTTCTTCCGTAATGGCATCACAGAGGACGATTACTGGCAATACCATGGCTGGGAAATCCCATGGCTGGGGTTCGAGGAGCTGACGAACTGGAAAGATCCCGGTTTTTATGAGTCGATGCTGTCCTGCTGCCGTTCTTCTTTTCCGAATATGCCGAGGATGGTGCGGGCAACCTGCAATCCATATGGGGTTGGGCATGCCTGGGTGAAGTCCCGCTACCGCATCGGGAGTGTGCCTGAGTATCAGCTGATTGAAGCAGATGGGGAGAAGCCCCGCGTGCGGATCCATTCGACGCTCTCTGAAAACGTGCATCTGCTGAAGGCTGATCCTGGTTATCTCACGACCCTGCAGTCGGTGTCTGACCCGAACCGCCGTAAGGCTTGGCTGGAGGGTGACTGGGATATCCATGTGGGTTCGTTTCTGGAAGGTGTCTGGCATGCGGGGCGGCATGTGGTCGAGCCGTTTACCGTGCCGAACAGCTGGAAGGTGTGGAAGGCGATGGACTGGGGCTTCAGCGCGCCTTATGCGGTGTATTGGTTTGCGATGGATCAGGACAGCTGTATCTATCTCTGGCGTGAGCTGTATGGTGCCGGGGAGAAGGCGGGTTCTGGCAGCCGTGAGCCTGCGGCGGATGTGGCGCGGAAGATTAAACAGATTGAGAGCCGTGATGAGAGGTATGGCTATGAATATCGGATGAATCTGGCGGATCCTGCGATTTTTGCCCAGACGGGTACAGAGCGCTCGATTGGACAGATTTTCCGTGAGGAGGGTGTGCGTTGGCAGCCTGCATGGAATGCAAAGGGGAGCCGTGTGAATGGCGCCCAGCAGATTGTGCAGCTGCTGGCGGATGACCGCCTGAAGGTGTTTGCGACCTGCGAGCATTGGTTGCGGACAGTGCCGGGGATTCCCCCTGATCCGAACAATCCTGAGGATGTGGATACCTCGGTTGAGGATCATGCGTGGGATGCGACCCGGTATGGGGTGATGCGGAGACGCAGGGCTCCAGAGGATGCTGCTGTTCTGGCAGTGTGATTGTTATAAACCAAGGAATGAAAATAAAAATGCATAAAACGATGATTTCAGAGGGCCGCCGGAAATGGTTGGTGCATCTGATGGATAAGGGAGCGTCTCTGGCTTTTCCGCAGGGGCGTGGTGTGGGTATGACAGTCGGTGACCTGGCGGATGTGTTTTTCGATGAGGAGAACTGTCTGTCGGGCAGGATGCCGGCTGATGGGGCTTTTCTGGCACTGCTGCGTTCTGCGCTTGAGGATGCAGGCTGCCAGATGGAAAAGCAGGCTGGGCAAGACTGGTACATTGTCTGGCGTGGTGCGCAGATGATGGGGCGGGTTGGTCCTGAGCGCTATGTGCTGAAGCTGATGTGTATCGATGATGCCGTGGCTTCGGTGCTGTCGCTCTCCGACCGCTCTGAGAACAGGCGGAGGCAGTGAGATGGCTGGTGATACTGTGGCGGTCTCTGTCCTGCGTGATCCGCCTGAACCTGATCCGTTGGCGAGGAAATGGCGCAGGCGGATTGAGCATGCCAAGCGGTTTTACCGACGGTTTCATGACCGTGTGGCGCATAACCGCAGCCTGCTGGCGAATGTGGATGAAGAGGCGGATGCCGATTCATCGGATTACTGCCGTCTGCGCACAAATCTGATCCAGGGCACGGTGACGGCGATGCTGCCGAATATCTATGCGAAGAATCCTGAGATTTCAGTGACGCCGGTGAATGGCGATGGATCGCTGAAGCTGTTCTGCCGGACGGTGGAAAAGGTGGTGAACCGCTATCTCGATGATGCTGACCTGAAAACCTGTGCGAAGTCGGTTGTGCGTGCGGCGCTGACAGCTTCTTTCGGGGTGCTGAAGGTTTCCTGGCAGGAGGATATGCGCTCTGATCCGCTGATGCGGGGGCGAATTGCAGACTGTCAGGACAATCTGCTTCGGGTGGATTCGCTGCTCCAGTCAATGGTGGCGGGTGATGCCCGTCAGGAGCAGGAGTCGGTGCGCGCTGAGCTGGCTGACCAGTTGGCGGCTTTAGGCGGTTCTGCCGAGGTGAGGCGGGCGAGTGGCATTGTGCTTGACCGTGTGCTGACTGAGCATCTGCTGGTGGATCCTGCTGTGGTCGATTTCTGGGAGTATGCGTCTGCAGACTGGATGGTACAGGTTGTGCCGATGCGCCGTGAGGCGGCTGAGACTCTGTTCGGGTTCAGGCTGGATGGTGCGAGTGTCTATGGGAATGCTTCGGGTTCCCGTGGGCTCGACAGCCGCTCTTCATCCCGCTGGGCATCTGGCAGGTCAGGTGATGCCCGTGAGGAGGATGCCGATGACCAGGTGTGCATCTATGAGATCTGGGACAGGACTGCCCAGCGTGTCTATACGATGGCTGATGGGTGTGACTGGTGGCTGAGGCAGCCATTCTCTCCGAAAGCGGTCGGCGAGCGCTGGTTTCCGTTTTTCCTGTTGCCGTTCCAGACGGTGGATGGCGTGTTTATCGGTCCTTCGCTGGTGGATCTGCTGGAGAAACTGCAGGAGGAGTACAACACGACCCGCGAGCGGTTCAATGCGCACCGTGATCTGGTGAAGCCGGGGTATGTGGCATCGATGGCGGTGGATGAGAAATCGATCCGCAATTTTGCGACTGCCCAGCTGGGTGAGATCACGCTGATTGAGACGGAGGGCTCGCCTGTGAATCAGGTGTTTCTGCCGAAGCAGCATCCGCCACTGGATGCATCGGTGTATGACACTTCGGTGATCCGCACAGACTGGGAGCAGGTTTCGGGTCTGCAGGATGCGGCACGCTCAACGGTGGTGAAGCCGAAAACGGCGACCGAGGCAAACATCATGCAGCAGTCGCTGTCTGGCAGGGTGGCTGAGTTCCGGGATCAGGTCGAGGATTTCCTGCAGGGGGTCGCCCAGTATGTGGCAGAGATTCTGCTGCTAGTGCTGGAGCGCCCTCAGGTGGAGCGCATCACAGGCAGGAATCAGACTGACTGGCAGTTGGATGAGTTCACAGGTGAATTGCGTGAGACGGTGGTGAGGCAGGTGTATGACTGGCCCGATGTGTCGGATGTGAGCCGCGACTGGGTGTTTGATCTGGTTGCGCTGAGAATCCGTGCGGGCACGACAGGTATGCCGAACCGTCTGGAAGAGCAGGAGAACTGGCTGAAATTGCTTCAGGTGGCTCAGCCTCTGGTGATGAATATCCTGAGCCTGCAGTCACAGCGGCAGGATGCGTCTGCCTTGGTTGCCCTGCTGCGGGAGACGCTTGCACGGTTTGATGACCGCCTTGATGTGGCGGATCTCATCCCTGAAAACAGTTTGCCGAAGGCGGCATAAGTTATTGAACAATCACAGAAAAGGAAGATTATTATGGAATTTGAAGATAAACACGATGGCGCAGTTGAGCTTGTTGTGGATGTTGAGGATGGTATGGCAGATGGTGTGTCTGCAGATGCTGTTGCGACTGTGGATGCGCCTGTTGAGGCGGGTGCTGATGGGGAATCTGGCACAGGCCCTTTGGATGCGTTTCTGGATGGCATCTCTGAGGATGGGCAGGCTGTTCAGGCAGATGTGCCGGTTGATGGTGCTGGCTCTCAGGCAATGGCTTCTGCAGGAGATGAAGGGGCAGATGAGGCGGTGCAGGAAGAGGATGCCCTGCTTGCCGGTATTGCTTCTGAGCGTGGGCGTAAACGTATCCGCTCCATGCTGAAAGGTCATCGGGAACTGCAGGCGAAGTGCGAACAGCTGACGGCAGTGAATGAGGGTTTTGCGAAGATGATCCAGGAGACAGGTATGGCGCCTGAGGAGCTGGCGAAAACACTGGAGTTCTGCCGTCTGGCACATGGTGAGGATGCCGCCGGGCTTGAGATGGCACTCGAGATGCTGGAGCGTGAGCGCAATGCCCTCTATCTGCGTTTGGGCAAGGATGCGCCGGGTACCGATCCATTGGCTGGTTTCGATGACCTGAAACAGGCGGTGGCGGGGAATTCGCTGTCTCCGCAGTGGGCATCTGAAGTGGCGCGTTTCCGTCGGCTGAAAGCGCAGCGCGATGCCGAGGTGCGGCGCAGCCAGATTTCTGAACAGGAGCGCCAGGCGTATGTGGATCGGGTTCAGGTTTTCCAGCGTGAGGCACTGTCACTCTTCACCGAGCTGAGGAAACAGGATCCTGACTATGCGGTGCGTGAGCAGGCGGTGATGTCGTATCTGTCGAAGCCGGGTGTGATGCAGGGGATGGTGAACCGGCTTTCGCCAGACCAGTTTCTCTATCATCTGAAAGCGGTCTATGACACGGCACCGGTTGGGCGGTTTCGCCCGGTTGGATATCGTGAGACACCGCTTTCCGGTCCATCGATGAAGCTCTCCAGACAGGGGGTATCTGGCCGCTCGGGCAGCGAAATCATGGGGAGTGTGCTGGAGAATATGGGATTGTGATTTTGCGTTTTCTCAACAATATTTTGACCTGAAGTTTTGTAATTATCTGTAAATATTTGGTTATTTTCAGGTCATCATGATATGATGCTTTCCGTGGCGTATAGGATTGTCATCAACCTATACGCTTTTTTTGTATATGAAAAAAGGTTTTATGAATTTGAACAAGTTTAAGAAATGGATTGCAGGGGTGCTGTTTATCCTGTTCGGGATGATGGCGGTTTCTGCTTCGGCATATGATCTGAATGTGGTCCATATCGGCGATTCACATGTGTGGAGCAAGATTTTTCCCCGTGCTGCCCATTCCAGACTGCGCCAGCGTCTGCCGAACAAGGTGTCTTACCAGTGGGTTGCGAAACCCGGTGCCTATCTGGCGGATTTCCTGAATCAGGGCTCGCTGAACAAGGTTGCGGCGATGAAGCCGAACCTGATTGTGGTGTCTATCGGGACGAATGAAAGTTATGCGCCTAATTTCAATCAGGCGAAGTTCCGTGCGGATATGCGCCGTTTCATGACGATGTACACTTCTGTCTGCCCTGCGATTGTGTTCTCAACCCCGCCAGGAAATTACAAGAATGGTCAGATCAATCCTAAGGGCAAACTGGTGGCAGATATCCTGAAGGAACTGGCTGGTCCTTTGAATTACTGGGTCTATGACCTTTATGGTGCGGCTGGTCCTGCTTACTGGCGTAATGGTGGGATGATGGACAGGCGCGGTGTGCATTTCAATGTGCAGGGCTATACCAGGCATGGTGTGATGCTGGGTGACTGGATTGCAGACAATGTGATCAACAGGAAATAGTCCTGATGTGTCTAGACTAGACTTGAAAAGCCTATGATTTCTGAGCGGCTTCTTTTCTCTTCGGAGATTGGAAGCCGTTTTTTTGTGTGTTTTTCCGGCAGATGTTGGATTGCAATCCCATATCTGCTGAAGTTTTTCGGACACTGAAAAGCAGAACGGCCATCAGGTTGCCCTGACAGCCGTTGTGTCTGTGTTCAGAAAAAGCGGACCGCCTTATTTTTTCTTAGCGGTGGTTTTCTTGGCAGTGGTCTTTTTAGTGGTGGTTTTCTTCACAGTGGTTGTGGAGGTCTGCTTAGCTTCTGCTGCTTTCGCTGCTTTTTCTGCTTTTGCCTTTTCATCCAGTTCTTTCTGGACAACTTTCTGTTCTGGGCTGCGGCATTCTGCTGCGATGTTCTTGCCCTGTTTGAAGTTGACGAGGGAGCTCTGGTTGGATGCACCGACATAGGTCAGACCGGAGGTGTGCTGCAGTTTGTCGATACCGTTGGTTTTGGAGACCTTGGTCATTTCGTATTTCTGACCATCGCGGACCAGGACAGCCTGGTCTGGGGTCTTGCTGTCACGGGTGACAGTGAAGCTGGTGCCGTCGGTGCAGTCATACTGGGTGGTCTGTGGGCCGCTGGTTGCAGCTTTGCTGGAGC
>CAZHQM010000070.1:0-8203 GCA_964534155.1 uncultured Oxalobacter sp. | reverse complement strand
GGCAACGCTGCTGACGCTGCTGCGCCTGAATGTCATTCCAATCATCAACGAAAACGATACGGTTGTCACCGACGAAATCAAATTCGGCGACAACGATACCCTAGGCTCTCTGGTGGCGAACCTGATCGAAGCGGATGCCCTGATTATCCTGACTGACCAGAAGGGTCTGTTCACTGCCGACCCACGCAAAGACCCAACTGCCACTTTGGTTCAGGAAGCAAAAGCGGGCGACCCTGCTCTGGAAAAAATGGCGGGTGGCGCAGGTTCTGACATCGGTCGTGGCGGTATGCTGACCAAGGTCCTGGCGGCAAAACGTGCTGCCCGCTCTGGCGCACATACAGTGATTGCATGGGGACGTGAGGCAAACGCATTAGTCCGTCTGTCAGAGGGCGAAATGATCGGCACCCAGTTACTGGCACCAAACAGCCATCTGCAGGCAAGAAAACAGTGGATGGCAGACCATCTGCAGACCGCCGGCAAGGCGTTCCTCGATGCCGGCGCTATCCAGAAAGTCCTGAAAGAAGGCAAATCCCTTCTGCCGATCGGGGTTATCCGGGTTGAAGGTGAATTTGCAAGAGGGGAAATCATCTCGTGCATTGACGAGAATGGTCATGAAATTGCCCGCGGGCTGTCCAACTACTCAAGCAGCGAGGCATCCCTGATCTCCCGCCATAAATCCAGTGACATTGCAAAAATCCTTGGCTATGACGGCGACCAGGAACTGATCCATCGGGACAATATGATTGTCCTGCAGGCTTAATTCGTTTCGTGGTATTTGTTTTCTTTCTGTAATGGGCGGTTATAGCGGAGCCGTTTGACGATGGCTTCCGCAGGACCTTCTATGTGTGCCTCATCACAGAAATAATCCAGCCAGAGCACTGCCTGAGGGCGGTTGGCGGCATACCAGTTGATAGGACGCCATGCGTCATTTTTCGCCATATTCCAGGTTTTCTGGCTGCCTGCATAGGCATAGCGGTGGTATTCCTTGCTGGCGCACCGGATACCCTCATAACTGACATTCAATGCCCCAGACAGGCTCTTCGCAACCAAGGTATACCGAACCTCATCGTTTCCCATGATTTCGATGGTCTTGGCATCCACAGAGAATTTCTGTGTCTGGGTTGGACCAATGTCGAATGAAAGCAGGTCCTCATCCTGAGGATAGGCTGGCAACACCACTGGCGCCACCTTGAACTCGCGAGGCTTGTCTTCTTCCACCTCATCATCTGGCCAGCCTGTATCACCAATGATGGTGATATCAGCCGCCGCATTCAGGCTGAACGACATCAGCAGCAGACAGAACAGCCCTTTCAGCCCTCTGACCAGATAATCATTTCCCTGATTTTTTATCGCCATAACGTTCCTGCCGCTTCTGTTTTGGTTTCACAGCCTTATCAGCCTGCGTGCCGGCAGGCTTTGCCTCAGGTTTGTATCGTGCAGAAAGGAGATTATCCATTTCTGGCACAGGATCCAGAAAACGGGAAAGCTCCTGCAGCGCTTTCATATAGACATCACGCTTGAACTCAATGACGACATCCAATGGCACCCAGTAATGATGCCAACGCCATGCATCGAATTCAGGCACCTCAGATGTCCCTCGCAGATCCACATCTGAATCTCTGCCTACCATTCTCAAGAGGAACCATATCTGCTTCTGTCCCTTGTAATGGCCTCTTATCTCACGTCGGATGAAATGTGGGGGCACATCATAACGCAGCCAGTTCCGTGTCCGACCGATGATCTCCACGTGCTCGTGCTTCAACCCGGTCTCTTCCCGCAGTTCACGGTACATCGCCTGTTCTGGAGTTTCTCCCTGCTTGATGCCACCCTGGGGAAACTGCCACGACTGCTCTCTTATCCGCTTACCCCACCAGACTTCATTGTTGGAGTTCAACAGAATAATTCCGACGTTGGGGCGATACCCTTCTCTATCCAGCATATTCACCTCAATGTCACGGCAGCAAGGTCTACCTGAATGCCACAGACGCATTCAATGTCAGTTTTGCCAATGAGTTGCAATAAACGGACATCTACTGTCTATGTTTAGGCAATCTGTAAACGCATCTGCCATCTAATCCTTTAAAATCTTATCGATTATAACCCTGTTAAGTAGCAAAAGTATTCACTGTTATGAGAGCATCTCAATTTTTTATCTCAACACTGAAAGAGGCTCCTGCCGATGCTGAGGTCATCAGCCATAAACTGATGGTCCGTGCAGGCATGATCCGTCGACTGGGCTCCGGCATCTACGCTTATATGCCAATGGGCCTCCGTGTTATCAAGAAAGTCGAAAATATTATCCGCGAAGAAATGAACCGCGCAGGCGCAGTTGAACTGCTGATGCCAGTTGTTCAGCCTGCTGAGCTGTGGCAGGAAACCGGCCGCTGGCAGAAATATGGTCCAGAACTGCTCCGCATCAAGGACCGCCATGACCATGACTTCGTCATCCAGCCAACCTCTGAGGAAATGGTGACCGACATTGCAAGAAGTGTCATCAAGTCCTACCGCCAACTGCCAATCAATTTCTATCACATCCAGACCAAGTTCCGTGATGAACGCCGTCCCCGCTTCGGTCTGATGCGTGGCCGCGAATTCACCATGAAAGATGCTTATTCCTTTGACCGCGATGTGGAAGGGCTGAAGCAGTCTTACAAAGTGATGTTTGATGCCTATGTCCGCATCTTCAACCGTTTTGGCCTGGACTTCCGCCCTGTTGCGGCAGATAACGGTGCAATCGGTGGTTCCGGCTCCCATGAATTCCATGTGATTGCTGAGACAGGGGAAGATGCTCTGGTTTATTGCCCTGATTCTGATTACGCAGCAAACATGGAAGCGGCTGAGGCACTGCCTCCAACCGAACCATGCCCAGCGCCAATCATGCCAATGCAGAAAGTGGCAACACCAGACCAGAAGGCATGTGAAGATGTCAGCGCATTCCTGAAACTGCCTGTCACCAAGTCCCTGAAACTGATTGCTGTTGTCAGAGACAGCATCCCAGAAGGCGAGGATGGACGCTTTGTTGTCATCCTGATGCGTGGCGACCATGAACTGAACGAAATCAAGACCGAGAAAATCATCGGTGAATTCCGTTTCGCAAGTGACCGCGAAATCATCGAGTATCTGGGCTGTGAACCAGGTTATCTGGGTCCTGTTGGGCTGGCAGACAGAAAAGATATCGCCCTCTATGCTGACCATGCGGTCACTGTGATGAGCGACTTCATCTGTGGCGCCAATGAGAAAGATGCCCACTATATGGGTGTGAACTGGGGACGTGATCTCCCACTGCCTGAACAGGTGGCTGATTTCCGCAATGTCATTGCGGGCGATCCTTCTCCAGACGGCAAAGGCAGACTGGCTATCCAGCGCGGCATCGAAGTCGGTCATGTCTTCCAGCTGGGACTGCGTTATTCCAAGGATATGAATGCAGTCTATCTGGATGAAAACGGCAAACCTCAGCTGATGCAGATGGGTTGCTACGGTATCGGTGTCACCCGTGTCGCAGCTGCAGCGATTGAACAGAACAACGATGAAAAAGGCATGATCTGGCCAGCTGCCATCGCACCTTTCGAAGTCGTTCTCTGCCCAATGGGCTATGACCGCAGCGAAGCAGTGAAATCGACCATCGACAGCCTTTATGAAACCCTGAAGGCGGCTGGCATCGATGTCATCCTTGATGATCGTGGCGAACGCCCAGGCGTGATGTTCTCTGACTGGGAACTGATCGGTGTTCCTCACCGCATCGTTGTCGGTGACCGTGGACTGAAAAACGGTCAGTTGGAATATCAGGGCCGCCGTGATGAAAAGGCAACCAATATCCCTGTCGCTGAAATGGCGGATTTCATCATCGGAAAGATCAATTCCGAACGGTAATCCCGACCATCATCAAAGCAAAAATGCCAGAACATTTTGTTCTGGCATTTTTATATGTCCAACAAGGCTATCTTCTGTGGCACGAAAAAACCACGTTTGCCATAGCAGGAATACTATGGCTCTCCCATCAGCCTGAAACGATGGACTGAAATTATTTTTTGGTCAGATGCTGAGAGACCAGTTTGGTCATTTCAAACATGGAAACTTCTTTCTTGCCACCAAAGACTGGCAGAAGTTTCTTGTCGGCCACAATATTACGGCGGTTCTGTGGATTCTGCAGGTTGTTTTTCTTGATGTATTCCCACAGTTTCTTGGTAACCTGGGTTCTAGGCAATGGAGCCTTACCGACAACGGCTGCAAGCTCAGCGCTAGGAACAAGCGGAGCCATGAATGCAGATACTGGTTTTGCTGGTGCAGGAGCTGGTTTCTTTGCCATATTGAAGCCTCTAAAAAGAAAGTTGAAGTGTTAACCGTAATGATAAATATATATGTGATTTTTTGCAGAATGCAAGTTTTTTAAGCCATCCGCCCCTAGAAAGTGACTATCGTACCCTCTTTGCCACATTCTGGCTTTTCCCGATAGGAAAACATCCTCACTCAGTTTTCCTATCTTGTCACAGAATCCCGTTTAACGGGCTCCTGGCATCATCCCTTTCAGACCACGGAGGAGTTTCATCATGCCACCGCCCTTCATCTTCTTCATCATGGACTGGACCTGCTCAAACTGCTTCAGCAGACGGTTGACTTCCTGCACCTGGACACCTGCGCCAGCCGCGATACGGCGCTTGCGGGATGCCTTGATCAGTTCTGGCTTGGCTCTTTCCTGTGGGGTCATGGAATTGATGATACCTGTCATCCGATTGACGCCCTTGTTGGCTTTCTCGAAATTCGCCCCCTGGGCCGCCATGCGGAGATGGGCAGGCATCTTGTCCATCATGCTTTCCATGCCACCCATGTTCTGCATCTGCATCAGCTGTCCCTGGAAATCGTTGAGATCGAAACGTGCACCAGACCTGAGTTTTTTCTCAAGTTCCTGGGCTGTCTTCATATCGACTGCCTGACGTGCCTGCTCAACAAGCGCAAAGATATCGCCCATGCCCAGGACACGGTCAGCATGACGGCGTGGATCAAACGCCTGCAGCCCATCCAGTTTTTCAGAGACACCGATGAACTTGATTGGTTTGCCAGTGATATGGCGGACAGACAGTGCCGCACCACCACGGGAATCACCATCCAGTTTCGTCAGGACAATCCCTGTCAGCGGCAAGGCATCATTGAAGCTCTTGGCAACATTGATGGCATCCTGACCGGACATTGCATCGACAACAAACAGGGTTTCAATCGGATTCAGTACCTGATGCAGCCCCGAGATTTCCTGCATCATCTGTTCATCGATGCTGAGGCGGCCCGCCGTATCGACAATCAGGACATCATGGTAATGGCGCTTGGCATGGTCAACCGCCGCCTTGACAATCTCAACTGGGGTCTGGGATGGATCAGAGCTGAAGAACTCCGCACCAGCCTGAGCCGTCACGGTTTCAAGCTGCTTGATAGCTGCAGGACGGTAGATATCGGCAGAAACTGTCAGGACCTTCTTTTTGTACTGTTTCTGGATGAAGCCTGCCAGCTTTGCAACGGTGGTCGTTTTACCGACACCCTGCAAACCTGCCATCAGGATGATTGCAGGAGGCTGAGTCGCAAAACTCAGCTCGGAAGCCTTTGGCCCCAGGTCCGCGCCCATGACAGCCGCCAGTTCATCTTGGACAACGCCAACCAATGCCTGCCCTGGGGTCAGTGATTCGATGACCTCCTTACCCATTGCTTTTTCACGGACATTCTTGATGAAAGTCCGGACGACAGGCAGCGCCACATCGGCTTCAAGCAGTGCCAGCCTGACTTCACGCAGCATCTCTGCTGTATTGGCTTCTGTCAGGCGGGCTTCGCCCTTGATGGTTTTGATGACTTTATGGAGTCTTTGGGTCAGATTATCAAGCATAGGTCTGTTTTGTATCGGTTGTAATCGGCCATGCCGTAAGGCTCTGGATTTGAACGCTGTATTTTAAACATATTTCCTGAACGGTTGGCAGAGAAAGCACTATATAAGCAGGCGATGTCAGTTTTTTATCAACACAGACGACTTCCATTTTCTGATTCTCGAGAAGGAAACGCCTTTAAGGGAGGAACATGGCGGCTATTGCCCTTTTTTAGTTGCAGATGGGTCTTTTTCTATCTTACAATCAATATTTACCCTTTTCCGCGCGCCCTTTTAGTGCAGATATTTTCCAAAGTTAAAGCGAGACCCTTATGACATCAGATATTGCAATTGCTCAACGTGCAAAAATGCTCCGCATTACTGAAGTTGCACAGCGCTACAATATTGACGAAGAATACACCGAGCCTTACGGTCACTATAAGGCAAAAATCAACCTCGATTTCCTGGACACCCTCAAAGACAAACCTGATGGCAAGCTGATTATGGTCACCGCCATCAGCCCAACCCCTGCTGGCGAAGGCAAGACCACCACTTCCATCGGTCTCGGTGATGCACTGAACCGTCTTGGCAAGAAGACCATCATCTGTCTGCGTGAACCTTCCATGGGTCCTGTTTTCGGCATGAAAGGCGGTGCTGCAGGTGGCGGTTATTCCCAGGTTGTTCCAATGGAAGACATCAACCTCCATTTCACTGGTGATATCAGCGCTGTCTCCCTCGCAAACAACCTGCTGTCTGCGCTGATCGATAACCATGTCCATCAGGGCAATGCGCTAGGCATCGATGTCCGCCGTATCGTCTGGAAACGTGTCGTTGACATGAATGACCGTGCGCTGCGCAGCATCACTGTCGGTCTGGGTGGCCCAGGCAATGGTTATCCACGCGAAGATGGTTTTGATATTGCAGTTGCATCCGAAGTCATGGCGATTTTCTGTCTGGCAAACAATCTGCAGGATCTGAAAGAACGTCTGGGACGCATCGTGGTTGCTTATACCCGTGAACGCAAGCCAATCCTGGCAAGCGACCTGAAAGCACACGGCGCAATGGCTGTCCTGCTGAAAGACGCCATCAAGCCAAACATGGTCCAGACCCTGGAAAACAATCTGGCATTCATCCACGGCGGTCCTTTCGCAAATATCGCAACAGGCTGCAACTCTGTCATCGCAACCAAGTCCGCACTGAAACTGGCAGATTATGTCGTGACCGAAAGTGGCTTCGGTGCTGATCTGGGCGCAGAGAAATTCGTTGATATCGTCTGCCGCAAGTCTGGTCTGCGTCCTGACTGCGCAGTCCTTGTCGCAACTGTCCGTGCACTGAAATACCACGGTGGTGTCAACCTGCCTGATCTTGGCAAGGAAAATCTGGAAGCGCTTGAAAAAGGTATCGTCCATCTCGAACGCCATATCCAAAACATCCGTGAACACTATGGTCTGCCTTGCGTCATCTGTCTGAACCACTTCACGCTCGACACTGACGCTGAACTGCAGCTGCTGAAAGACAAGATGGCATCCAAAGGCACCCCAATCGTTGTCTCCAAGCATTGGAGCCAGGGCGGCAAGGGTGCCGAAGAGCTGGCACAGGCTGTTGTTGACATGATCGACACCACCCCAAGCAACTTCAAGTTCGTCTATGACGAAGAAATGTCCATCTGGGACAAGATGAAAACCCTGGCAACCAAGCTGTATGGCGCCAAGGATATTATTGCTGACTCCAAGGTCAGGGGTCAGATCAGAAAACTGGAAGAAGATGGTTTCGGCAAATATCCCCTGTGTGTTGCGAAGACCCAGTACTCTTTCTCAACTGATCCGGGTCTGAGAGGCGCCCCAACAGATCATCTGGTGAATATCCGTGAAGTCCGTATCGCGGCAGGTGCTGAATTCATCGTGGTTTACTGCGGCGATGTGATGACCATGCCTGGTTTACCAAAAGTTCCTTCTTCTAACAGTATTGATATTGATGCAGACGGCCGCGTGATCGGTCTGTTCTGATGTTTGATGGGATTAGCTCTGACAGCCAATCCCCAAAAATTCCAGCTGGACGCACTGTTTAAGCAGTGCGCTCCGGCTTTGTATTGACGAGTTGCATAAGTCACTGGTGCATAACAGCATCCATTGGACAGCCCTTAAACCGCTGT
Organism: uncultured Oxalobacter sp.; assembly: GCA_964534155.1. Taxonomy (GTDB): domain Bacteria; phylum Pseudomonadota; class Gammaproteobacteria; order Burkholderiales; family Burkholderiaceae_D; genus Oxalobacter. The sequence goes on along the minus strand of CAZHQM010000070.1, from coordinate 209 downwards.
TTACCCGACAGCGCTGCAAGTTTTTGTTATCGGCAAGAGCCACAGTAATGGGCATGGATTTTTCCTATGTACGAGAATTACAGAAAACAGATATAGATGGGTCTCCTGACTGACTATTCCAGACTGTCAGGAGAGACAAAAACCAAAAAGGAAGCAAATGAAAATTACGATTATCGGTGCAGGTGCGATTGGTGGGTATGTAGGCGTCA
>CAZHQM010000069.1:0-8219 GCA_964534155.1 uncultured Oxalobacter sp. | reverse complement strand
CTCTATGTCAAAGGCCGGCTCGAACTCCTCTCATCCGACGCAGTCGCCATCGTCGGCAGCCGAAACGCCTCCGCACAGGGCTGTCTCGATGCAGAAGCCTTTGCAGAAGCCATCGGCAATGCAGGACTCACCACCGTATCAGGTCTCGCACTCGGCATTGATGCCGCCGCCCACCGTGGCGGGCTCAAAACCTCCAAAGGCACCATCGCTGTCATCGGCACAGGCGCTGATATTGTTTACCCTGCCCGCAACCACTCACTGGCGCATGAAATCGCTGTGGATGGCTGCATCATCACCGAATTTCCGCTCGGCACAGGACCACTCCCTGCCAACTTCCCGCGCCGCAACCGCATCATCAGCGGACTGGCAGACGGCATCCTCGTGGTAGAAGCCGCCGCAAAATCCGGCTCACTCATCACCGCACGGCTCGCACTTGAACAGGGGCGCGATGTATTCGCCATCCCGGGATCCATCCACTCCCCACTCTCCAAAGGCTGCCATGAACTCATCAGGCAAGGCGCCAAACTCGTTGAGACCGCCGAGCACATCCTCTCTGAACTCAAGCGCTCGCCAGCCCCTGCAGAAACAGCAGCCACCGCCAAACCAGTGCCGCAGGCAGACACCGCCCACCCGATCCTCTCCCAGATGGGATTCGACCCTGTCAGCCTCGACACACTCTGCCAGCGCTGTGGCATCGATGCCGCCTCACTCAGTGCCGAACTGCTCACCCTCGAACTGCAGGGCGAAGTCGAAAGCCTGCCGGGTGGTTTCTACCGTCGGCTCATTGCCTGAGACAAAAAAACCACACACCCGATTTTCACCCCTAGAAAATCCCCTGCGTAGCAGGGAGACAGGACACCATCATTTTCTGCCACAAAAATTGCTGGTTTTCGGGCTCTCCAACATCAAGACTTCTTGCAGTCCGTGCCAACAAGCGATTATTATTCACCGCCATACCGCAGAAAAATCTGCCTGTTTTAAATTCCGTTGACCGTATCCGTATGACAAAGACGCTCATCATTGCCGAAAAACCTTCTGTTGCCAGTGACATCGCCAAGAGCCTTGGCGGCTTCAAGAAGGAGAAAGATTTCTGGGAATCAGACGACTATGTGCTGACCTCAGCTGTCGGCCACCTGCTCGAAATCAAAGAGCCTGAAGAATACGAAGTCAAACGGGGCAAATGGACCTTCAACCATCTGCCGGTCATCCCATCACACTTCGACTCCTCACCGATCGCCAAGACATCCTCACAGCTGAGACTCGTCACCAAGCTCATCAAGCGCAAAGATGTCTCTGCCCTGATCAACGCATGCGATGCGGGGCGCGAAGGTGAACTCATTTTCCGCCTCATCGCGGAACACGCAAAAAACAAGAAACCGATCCAGCGCCTGTGGCTGCAGTCCATGACACCAAACGCCATCCGCGAAGGCTTCAACAACCTGCGCTCTGATGAAGAAATGCTGCCACTCGCCCAGGCCGCCCGCAGCCGCGCTGAGGCAGACTGGCTCGTCGGCATCAACGGCACCCGTGCCATGACCGCATTCAACTCCCAGAATGGCGGCTTCTTCCTGACAACCGTCGGCAGGGTCCAGACACCGACCCTCTCCATCGTTGTCGAACGCGAAAAAGAAATCCGCAACTTCATCCCACGCAGCTACTGGGAAGTCCATGGCGCATTCCAATGTGCAAACGGCACCTATGAAGGCCGCTGGATCGACAAGACATTCAAGAAAGACCCTGCAGACCCAGAAAAGAATGCCGTCCGCATCTGGGACAAGAAACAGGCAGAAGCCATCGTTGCCGCCTGTCAGGGCAAACAGGGCATCGTCACCGAAGAATCCCGCCCTGCGACACAGGTCTCACCACAGCTCTTCGACCTCACCAGCCTGCAGCGCGAGGCAAACGCCCGCTTCGGCTTCTCCGCCAAACGCACACTCGATGCGGCACAGCGGCTCTACGAACAGCACAAGGCACTGACCTACCCAAGAACAGACTCCCGTCATCTGCCTGAAGACTACATCGGCACCTGCTACCAGACCATGGCAGCCCTGAGCGGACAGACCGCTTACAAGCCATTCGCAGACATGGTGACCGCAAACAAATGGATCCATCCAAACCGCCGCATCTTCGACAACAGGAAGATCTCCGACCACTTTGCAATCATCCCGACCCTGCAGCCACTGAAAACCACCCGCGAAGACGACCAGAAACTCTACGACATGGTTGTCCGCCGTTTCCTCGCAGTCTTCTTCCCTGCCGCTGAATTCCAGGTCACCACCCGATACACCGACATCGGCGAACACCGCTTCCTCAGCAATGGCAGAGTCATGACCAAACCCGGCTGGATGGCAGTCTATGGCAAAGAAACCCAGGTCAACAACGGCAAAGACAGCGAAAAAACACTCGTTCCAGTCAAGAACAAAGAAACCGTGAGCGCAGAAGACATCCGGGCAAACGGCGAAAGCACCAAACCACCCGCACGCTTCACTGAAGCCACCCTGCTCGGTGCGATGGAGCGCGCCGGCAAGATGGTCGAAAACGATGAACTCGCCGAAGCCATGAAAGAAAAAGGCCTCGGCACTCCTGCCACCCGTGCATCCATCATCGAAGGCCTGCTGAAAGAATACCTCACCCGAGAAGGGCGGGAACTCATCCCGACCCCTAAGGCATTCCAGCTCATGACCCTGCTTAATGGCCTCGGCATCCAGGAACTCACCAAACCAGAACTCACTGGCGAATGGGAATACCAGCTCTCACAGATGGAAAAAGGCCAGATCAGCCGTGAAGAATTCATGCAGCACATCGCTGGCATGGCAGAAGACATCGTTGGTCAGGCAAAAGAATACGATGGCGACACCGTCCCAGGCGACTACGCTGTCCTGAAAACCCCATGCCCTCAATGCGGTGGTGTCGTTCAGGAAAACTACAAGCGCTTCGCCTGCACCCATTGCGACTTCTCCATCACCAAGATGCCAGGCGCCCGCATGTTCTCCATCCCTGAAGTTGAAGAACTGCTTGAAAAACGCCAGATCGGCCCTCTGCAGGGCTTCCGTGCAAAAACCGGCTTCCCATTCGCAGCCATCCTCAAGATTGCAGAAGACCCAGAAAAAGGCGGTCTGCGCATGGAATTCGACTTTGGCCAGCCGAAAGAAGATGAGGCAGAGCCATTCGACCCAACCGGCAAGACACCGGTCGGCACCTGCCCAGCCTGCAAAGGCAATGTCTATGACACCGGCATGGCATACCAGTGCGAACACAACCTGAGCAAGGAAAAGACCTGCAAATTCAGAAGCGGCAGAATCATCCTCCAGCAGGAAATCGCCCCTGAACAGATGACCAAACTGCTCACTGAAGGCAAAACCGACCTCTTGGAAGGCTTCATCTCCAAGCGCACCAACCGCCCATTCAAGGCCTATCTGGAAATGGGCAAAGCTGGCAAAATCGGCTTCAAGTTTGAAGAAAGCACTGCTAAGAAAACCAGCAGACGCGCCACAACAAAGGCAGCTGAAGCAAAAGCAGAAACCGCAGAAAAACCTGCCAAAAAGACAGCAACTTCTGCGAAAAAAGCAACAACAGCCAAGAAAACAACAAGAACCAGAAAAACAACAAAAGCCTGATTTCTGGTAAGACACACCATCCCCAATCACACATCGATTGGGGATTTTTTTTGCCCCAAACGAACCGTCGGTTGGTTGAATATCGACAGCTCATTAAACGACATGTCGAAATCCCCGCCCACCGTTCGACCGACCGTTCGTTCATTCCGCTTGCCTGATTGAAAACAGTAGTAGTGCCCAACTTTTAGCCGCACAACATAAAGAAACAATAAATCTTTGTTCTGTCAGCGACTTGCATTCCGTCATGTACAATACCCTGATTACCATAAAAGGATTATTGCCATGGCGATATCGTTCACTGAAGCATCCTACGAAAATTCCCTGATAGAACTTTTCACAGGCATGGGCTATGACTATGTTTATGGCCCAGATGTCGAAAGGGATTACCACAGTCCGCTCTACATGGATGTGCTTGAAGACAGCATCCGTCGCATCAACAAAGGTGCACCAGAAGAGGCAATCGAATCAGCGATTGATAAACTTTGCCATTTCGAGAACGATTCCCTCGTCCAGAAAAATGTCCGTTTCATGGACTATCTGCAGAATGGTATTGAAGCCCGCTACCATGAAAAGAGCGAGGAACGCACAACCCGCATTTATCTGGTTGACTACGACAAACCAGAAAACAACTCTTTCATTATTGCGAATCAGTGGACATTCATCGAGCACAGTGAAAAGCGCCCAGATGTCATTCTGTTCCTGAACGGCATGCCGATTGTCATCGCCGAGCTTAAGTCACCTTCCAGAGAAGAGGCAGACGCTTCTGCTGCGTATAACCAGCTCCGCAATTACATGCAGGAGATTCCATCTCTGTTCATCTACAACGTGAACTGTGTGATGAGTGACCAACTCATCTCCAAAGTCGGTGCACTCACATCCAATGAAGACCGCTACATGGAATGGAAGACGGTCGATGGCAGTTATGAGAATACCCAGTATGCGCAGTTCGACACCTTCTTTGAAGGCATCTATCAGAAAGCCCGACTGCTCGACATCATCAAGAACTTTGTCTGTTTTTCTGAAGAGGGTACCCAGACCTTCAAGATCATGGCGGGTTACCACCAGTATTTCGCAGTCAAGAAAGCAGTAGAATCCACAGCGAAGGCAACCAAGACAGACGGCAAAGGTGGTGTTTTCTGGCATACACAGGGCAGTGGTAAATCTCTCTCCATGGTGTTCTATGCCCACCTGTTGCAGGAAGCCCTAGAAAGTCCAACCATCGTTGTCATCACCGACCGCAATGATCTGGATGACCAGCTCTTCGGTCAGTTCTCTAAATGCCGTGCATTTCTGAGACAGACACCTGTACAGGCAGAAAGCCGTGAACATCTGAAATCCTTACTGGCAGGTCGGGCTGCCAATGGCATCATCTTCACTACCATGCAGAAATTCGAAGAGTCTGAAGAAGCACTCTCCGAAAGACGCAATGTCATTGTCATGGCTGATGAGGCTCATCGCGGTCATTATGGCTTTGAGCGCACATTGGTCTCAAAAGATGAAGATGGTCAGAGCAGGGCAAAAATCATCAAAGGCATTGCCCAGATTATCCGCAGCAGTCTGCCGAATGCGACCTATATCGGCTTTACAGGAACACCAATCTCATCCAAAGACAGAAGTACCTTGGAAGTATTCGGGAACTATATCGACATCTACGATATGACTCAGGCGGTTGAAGATGGTGCAACCCGCCCAGTCTATTACGAAAGCCGTGTCATCCAGCTGAAGCTCGACAGTGCAACGCTGAAACTCATTGACCAGAAATACGACCAGCTGGCAGAAGAAACCGAGGAATATGTCATTGACCAGAGCAAGAAACAGCTCGGTCAGATGGAAGCTATCCTTGGCGCAGACAAGACCATCAACTCATTGGTCGATGACATTCTCGACCACTACGAAAACCACCGTCAGCATCTGCTGACAGGTAAGGCAATGATTGTGGCTTACTCCCGCCCGATCGCCATGAAAATCTATCAGCGCATTCTTGAACTGCGCCCAACATGGCAGGAAAAGGTTGCTGTGGTCATGACTGGTGGCAACAATGATCCAGAAGAATGGCATGACATTGTGGGCAACAAAGCCCATAAGATTGAACTGGCGACCAAGTTCAAAGACAACGACTCACCACTGAAGATTGCTATCGTAGTGGATATGTGGCTCACAGGTTTTGATGTGCCATCCCTTGCCACCATGTATGTCTATAAGCCAATGGCAGGACATAACCTCATGCAGGCAATCGCCCGCGTGAACCGGGTATTCAAAGACAAAGAAGGCGGTCTGGTTGTTGATTATGTCGGTATTGCCTCCGCGCTGAAACAGGCGATGAATGACTACACCGTCCGTGACCGCAAGCAGTATGGCGACAATGACATTGCCAAGAAAGCACTGCCGAAGTTCCAGGAAAAACTCGAAGTCTGTCGAGACCTGTTCCATGGTTATGATTACTCTGCATTCTTTGGCAAATCAGACCTTCAGCGAGGGAAAGCCATTACTGGCGGTGTCAACTTCTTGATGTCACCAGAAAAACAGGGAGACAAAGACAACTACCTCAAAGAAGCAGCGATGCTTCGTCAGGCACTCTCCCTGTGTTCGACATTGGTGGATGCCAACAAGCGCATTGAAGCGGCCTACTTTGAAGCTGTCCGCTCCATGATTGTCAAGCTGACATCAACTGGTGGTGGGGGCAAACTGCCACTGAAAGAAATCAATGCCCAGATCAATGAACTGCTGAAGGCAAGTATCAAGAGTGAGGGTGTGCTCAATCTCTTCTCCAGTGTTGAAAGAGAATTCTCTCTGTTTGATCCAGCATTCCTGCAGGAAGTGGCAGAGATGAAAGAGCAGAACCTTGCCATCCAACTGCTGAAGAAACTCATTGCCAATCAGGTCTCGGTCTATACCAGAACCAATGTCGTTCAATCCAAGAAATTCAGTGAAATCCTGCAGTCATCACTGAACAAATATCTTAACGGTATGCTGACCAATGAAGAGGTTATTCAAGAACTGCTGAAACTGGCAGAACGAATTGAAATGGCCAAGAAAGCCGGTGAAGAACTCGGATTATCTGAAGATGAAATGGCCTTCTATGATGCCCTGACCAAACCACAGGCTATCAAGGACTTTTATCAGCATGACCAACTGGTTGCCATGACCAGAGAGCTCACCGATACACTCCGCAAAAACAAATCAGTTGATTGGCAGAAGCGTGAAAGTGCAAGAGCCCAGATGCGCCGCATGATTCGCAGACTGCTCAAGAAATACAAGTATCCACCAGAAGGCATGGAAGATGCGATGAACACCGTCATGTCACAGTGCGAGCTGTGGACTGACAATGTGATGGATGTTGAATAGGTCAAGTTATCAATGAGGAGTATATGAAGGCAGAACATATGGTTAATGATAAAGAAGTCCCCAAAATTCGTTCTCCACTAGCCGATTATTTGGATTATTACCAGACCTTAACCGCTCCTGGTTATGCTGTTTTAGTGACGGGGCCATGGGGTGTCGGTAAAACTTATCAAGTTAAACAACTAATATCTGAAGACAAACGCTATTACGTAAGCCTCTATGGTATCGATTCAATAGAGGGTATTCATAATGCAGTAATAGATGCATCAATTCCAAATATCAAGAATCTGAAAGGTTGGGGAAAACCGATTGGTAAGGCTCTCTCTGGGCTTGTTAAGGTTATGGGCGTGCCAGATGCAGCAATGGGTCTTTCTGATGTGTTTGGTAAAGTTACTGATACATATCTTAAAGAGCGCTTAATCAATCAAAGTGACATTAGGACTCTCATTTTCGATGATTTAGAGAGAAGTCTCTTGTGGAAAGAAAGAGGCGCCGATTTGTTGGGGGCCATCAATCACTATATTGAGCATTTAGGTTTTCGTGTTGTTGTCATATGCGACAGAGCCCGCTTAGAAAAGGCAAATAGTGACATAAGAGAAACTCAAGAGAAAATATTTGGTCAGGTTGTTCAGGTTCATCCAGATTCAAAAAGTGCGTTTGCATCCTTTACTAAAGGACTAAATGAAAATGATATGAAGTTTATAGACTCATATCGTTGGTTATTAGAGGAAGTTTGGGAGCAGTCTGGCAAAGCATCTTTGAGAATCCTAAAGCATGTCATTAATGATGTAATCCGACTAAGGAATACACTCGATGATAAATATTTGAGGAATGATGTTGCTATCAGGCATATTCTTCGGTTCTTTTGTATTTTAGATATAGAAATTCGTGCGGGGAATCTCGACAAAGAAATCTTGAAAAATCGAGATATGCAATTTAGACGCGAAGTTCTGAATAAGGATCCGACAAGTAATCCACTTATGGCCGTCAATGAGCGCTATACAGACTTTTATGTTGGCGATAGCATATTCAATGATGAACTTATTGTTTCTTCTTTAATTGAGGGGAAATATGATTGCGATGCCTTCTCTGCTTGTTTGGATAAATCTTCTTATTTCAAAAAAGATGAGGCAGATTTGCCACCTTGGCGAATTATCATGGAGTTTACTTTCAGAGCGGATTCTATTGTTGATGAAGCTATCCAAAAAATGCAAGAACAATTTGATAATCGCGAAGTGACCAATATGCAAGAATTCCGCC
>CAZHQM010000068.1:0-8240 GCA_964534155.1 uncultured Oxalobacter sp. | reverse complement strand
CAACCGCATCTGGCAACTCACAGGGACACTGGGGTGGCTCTGTCGGTGCCGGTTACATGTGGTAATCGCCTGATGTGCCCAGCTCACAGGGCATAAGACACTTCCGGGAAAAGCACTGCATCTGAAAAGATGCGGTGCTTTTTTTCTGTCGATGCCCCTCAACTGCACGATTTTACTAAAATGAACTGCACGATTTTACTTGATTGGACTGCACGATTTTACTAAAATGAACTGCACGATTTTACTAAAGATGCTTTTTTCAGATAAGAATCAATGAGGTTATCATGGGTTACACAAATAGATGGGGAGCTGATGTTCTTGATGCCGTCTTGGCGTTTCAACGCTCTGCCGTCATTGTCGGCGCACGCCAGTGTGGCAAGACATCGCTTGTCAGAAATGAAATGCCGGTTCCATCCCGATATGTGACATTGGATGACAGTGTTTCCCTACGCAATGCAAAAGATGATCCCTCCCTGTTTGTGAAACAGGCAAAAGATCAATGTCTTGTTATTGATGAAATCCAGAAAGCACCTGCGCTGATCAGTGAAATCAAGATGCGGGTCGATCAGGACAACCGTCCTGCGCAATATGTGATGACAGGTTCTGCAGACTATCGGAAGCTGCCTCAGGTAACCGACTCGCTTGCAGGAAGAACCGTGTTTATCCGTCTCCGTGGCATGACTGAGGCTGAGGCAATGGGGAAAAAACCAGATTTCCTGCCAAGGATGCTCAATCATGAATTCCCATCATTCGGAGAGTTCGATGCCTGTTCCAAAAAAGATCTGTTTGAGTTGGCTCTGAAAGGTGGCTACCCTCAAGCCCGCCAGATGCCTGCCGATATGCGTTGGCGTTATTTTGAAAGTTATGCCCAGGCACAGATACAGCATGACCTCTCAGAGAACTGGAACCTGAACCGGTTTGCTGCATTGCCAACACTTTTGCAGTATATGGGGGCTTACTCAAGCAAACTGCTGAATATTCAGGATATCTGCACAAGACTAGGGGCATCAAGACACACCATCAAAGATTATCTTGCCGCACTTGAGGCCATGTATATCATTGATCTGGTACCGGCTTGGACACATATTGATTATGACATCGGTAGCAAGACTCCCAAGATTTTTATGACAGACACCGGGCTTATGGCTTATCTGCTCAATATCCGCCATGTCCACGAGCTGATGCCCGAGGAATACGACAAGAATATTGCCGATCTCGGCGGCAATCTCGTTGAAAGCTGGGTCTACAACCAACTTGTAGCAGAAGTTGACCTGCATCCTGGTTGGCGCATCTCACATCTGAGAAACAAGAACAAGCAGGAGATCGATTTCATGATTGAATGCGGACGCACCAAACTGCTGGGGATTGAGGTCAAGAGCGCTGAGTCTGTCAACTCAGAGGATTTCAGACATCTCAAATGGTTTGCAAAAAAAAGCAAACATGATTTCACGGGCATCGTATTGTATGCTGGCAACCAGATCGGCAGTTTTGGTGATGGCTGTTATGCCGTGCCGTATTCCGTTCTTTGGGCGCAATGAATCAATCAAACTTCCAGTCGTACAGCAGGTCAACTGCAGTGATGGTGCCTGTCTGACCAACAAGTGAGAGACGTCTGGAAATCTTGTAACGCAGTTTGACGACACTGAGTGCCCCGGTCAGGCCCTGCTCATAAGACAGGTAGAGATTGGAGGCAATACGACGGCTCAATGCCAGCACCGTATCATCAACCTGTGAGGATGAGGCAAAGCCGACATCTACACCCAGAGCCTGTGACAGACCACTGGACAAGCCACCCAGCGGGGTCGAGCTGGCGATAGCCGCCCCTGCCGCCGCCAAAGCAGAGCGCTGCTGGGCAGATCCGTTTTCACCACCACCATAGCCGAGCACCAGCCAGGACAGTTTTTCAGAGTCAGGCACATCAGGGCGGGAATAGAGCTTGACTCTTGGATTCTGTGCTGTGCCTGTGACTCTCACACCGACTTCCTTGACATCATCGGTGGCAGAGAACAATTTGACCGCAACCACCTCGATAGACGGATTATCCGGCACACCGTTGAAGGTTGCCTGCCCTTTCCTGATAACCAGTTTCTGTCCATACGCATTGAAAATACCATCGACCGTATTGATGGCACCATTCAGCTGCAGGTGACCACCTGCATCCGCAACAGCGGTGAGTGCACCCGCCAGACGGGTATCCACTCCCATTGCCTGAAGCATGAAATGATTGCCCAGATCGGCATGGATCCTGAAGCGGAACGGTGTTGTGACCTCTTTCTTCGCCTCTCTGCCCAGAACAACCACATCCTTACTTCGGGTCACGCCACCAGATGCATTCGCCATGACAATCTTTGCCCGATCGACATGCCAGTCACCGTTCAGGCTGAGGCCACTGTCATCCAATGTGAATGCCCCATCACCCGACACGACCAATTGGCGGTCAACATTGGACAATGCCAACAGCCTGTCTGCGTGCAGTTTCAGGTTGCCGTTGAGCATACCGTTCTGCATCACGACACCACCACCGACCTGCAGAGTGCCTTCATCGCCAAGAATGACGCCTTTGCTGATTGACAGCCGATTGCCATCCAGTACCGCCACCAGTTCGCCCTTACCCAGATGGACACCTGTACTCAGCCAATCAACGCTCAGGTCTTTTGCACTAACGGTTCCTGAGAGCCGAGGTGTTCCTAAAGAGCCCGTACCGGTGACATTCACCGTCATCTCGCCATCGAGTTCCAGATCAGGCTGTCCTGTCAAAGGTCCAATCCATCGGATAGATGGCATGTCGGATTTCATCGTCAGCTGCAGTGGGCTGTCCTTGGAGACTCCCCAACTGCCATGGCGGTATGCCAGGCGTGTCCTGAGGGTTGCATCGGTTTCCCCGAACTTGTCACTGGAAGCAGTCAGATGCACATCCACATTGCTGTTGCTGAAGACAGCACGGATATCCATGGCGTTGATGCCCAGACGCATATGGTTGTCTTCTGTATTCAGCCGGATGTCACCATTTTCCCGATAGATATGGGCATCACCACTTAAGGCATGGTCAGCGCGTATCGACCAGTCCGCTCCAAATGTCAGCGATGCACGGAGTTTTTCGCTGGCATCATCGGAAAGTGACAGCAGCCAGTTCAGTGGAACACCATGCGCATTGCCTGAGGTTTCAAGGCGTGAATGTTTCTTGATCAGTTTATCGATGTTGATCTCACCTTCCGGCAGATTCAGGCTCATGTCCTCTATCGAGAACGAATCCGGTCCCACACGGAAATCCGCGGAGGATGACAATCTGAATGGCTGTGGACCACGGTTTTCCAACTGGCTGATGCTTCCAACCCATTCACCTCCCGATGTCAGTCCACCAGACAGCTTTGCAAACAGGTCAAACTGGCTGTTCTTGATGGAAGCATTCAGGGTATGGGAGTGCCATGTGCCTTCTGTCTGAAGATTGAGCGCTGACCAATGGGTAGAGCCGATTGTTACCTGCTCTGCCGCCAGATTGGCATCGATACGCCCTGACAGGGTTGTGCCAAATTCGGCGTCCGCTTTCAGCTGATGTGCCCCGAACATATCCATGAGCATGAAATCGCTGCCACCCAGGGAAAATGTCCCCTGCAGGTCATCCAGCGCCCCAGACAATGTGCCATTGCCTGATAAAGCCCCCTTGAAGCCATGTCCCATCACGCCCAGGGCAGGTGCATTCAGACGCCAGTCAATCTGTCCACCCGATGAGCCCAGGCTGCCAGAGGCATTGAACGTATTGGCACCCAATGCCAGTCGGACAGACGCATCTGTGACATCCTTGCCCCTGATCTGGAATTTACCCTGACCGGATATCGGCTGGTTGAACAGGGTACTTGGACCAAATGCAAAAGAGGCATCCGCTTTCCATTCTGGCAGCAATGCCCCCGATGCCCCAAACTCCACATTGAGATTGGATGGTGGCAATGCCCCTAATGCGGCAAAGTTGAAACGGCTGACATTGCCTTTCAGGGTGAAATCCTTATCCTCATCGAGATTGAGATGACCGGTCATCGATACGGAACCGCCATCTGCTGTCAGCAGGAATTCTTTCAGCTCAAGCAGATCCTCTGATTTCAATACGTCCGCTTTCAGGCGGATATGGCTTTCGTTCAGGTCTGCCGTCACTTCCTGTGTGCCATTGACTCGATGATATCCGACTGTCCCTGCCGCATGGGTCGGGCGCAGTTTCTCGGTGATGCCATGCAGATTGAAACCGCCGGTCTTGAGGGTGATTGTGGTCTCGGTTTCTGAGAAATGACCTACCCCTGAGAAGGTACCGCCAGCGCCAAGGTCAATCACCAATGGCGACATCTCAAGGACATCGGCTGTACCGCCCAATGTTGCACGCACCGCATGGATTGGCAGCATCTGCTTTTCAATGACACCCGGCTTGCCATTCACAACATTCAATGAGCCTTCGACCGTACTGTCATCGCTGACCCTGATATGTGCAGAAGCCCCGAACTCTGCAACCGGCCAGCTGTCATCGATCTTGGATGGATTGATATTGGATGCTTTCAGTTCCAGCGATTCGAACATGAAAGACGCAAACGGTGTCACAACCGCCTTGAGATCCCCTGTCGCACCATAACCGTTGAGAGAGCCGCTCAACTGCATGCGGTCCAGCGTGCCACCCGCGTCAAACGCCATATGGGCATCCGTTTCCTCATTGTCAAAACGGGCTTTACCAGACAGGGTAAACGGCTGCTCCATCCGCAGATTGGCATTGACTGCCACATTACCGAATGGGCTGTCGAATGTCAGCTCTTTCAGCTGCCATTCGCCATCATCTGCCACCAGAATGCAACGGACATTCTCAAGGGTGACACCAACACCCATCTTTTTGACAGCCAGCGAATCAATCACAACATGCTGGACATCCAACGACACAGGTGGGGCAAGGGACTGCGGCAGTTTCAAGGGCTCATTGGATGAACCGATCAGGTCAATCTCAAGAGAAGCCACTGACAGTTCATCGATATCAGCCTTGCCATGCAGGAGATGCAGGGGATTCCAGCGGAAGACCAGCCCTTTGATGGTGATTTCCCGCTCACGCCCTTCATAGACAATCTTTTCTGCCTGCAGTTCATGGAAGAGCGAACCAGAAACGCCCTCGAATGTTATCTTCTCGCCCTTTGCGGCAACCGCCTGCTCGACAATCCACTGCATCGCCCACCGCTGGCTGGCAACCGTCACCAGACCAACAAGGAAAAACAGGGGGATCACGACATACAGCAGACGCCGCCGTGTCCAGAACTGTCTGAATCTGTCCCAGTATGCCTTCATCAGAATGTCAGCCCAAATGTGAAGTGCAGATGCACGTTACCGGTTTTCTCGCCATAGGCAAGATCCACGCCGACTGGTCCCGCAGGACTCTTCCAACGGAGACCCACACCATAACCAACCGCATAATCGATATCCGACCATTTATCGGCAACATTGCCGGCATCCACGAATAATGCAACACCCCAGTCATCCCAGAAGTAATGCTGGTATTCCACACTGCCCGTTGCCATATAGCGTCCACCGATCACCGCATCACCTTTACGGAGCCCCAGACTCTGATAGGAATAACCTCGTACAGACTGGTCACCCCCGGCACGGAACTTCACAGCAGTCGGGATACCCTCCCGGTCATCCGACAGCACAGCCCCCGCCTCACCACGGATAATCAGGTCGCCACACCTGCCGATACGCTGGTAAACCTTGCCTTTGATATAACCACGGAAGAATGACTGATCGGTTACCATATGCTCAACCGCACCGCCCAGCTGAGCCTCGAACTGATAACCTTGGGTCGGTGCAACCCGGTTATCGAGCTCACGGACAATCACCCCGTAAGTGAACGGCAATGCCTCATCGGTTTCAGATCCTGCGGAATCAATACGGTCATGTTCATTCAGGTATTCCAGCTGGACATACTGCTCAAATCTTGGACTGCCCCATGCCCGGCGGACATTCAGGCCAACCGTACGGGAATCCAATCCCCGGAAATTCGAGCGGTCATACATGGCGCCAAAGCTGTCACGGAATCCGTCCTCATTCTCAGGAAGGTACACATCTGCCTTGGCTGTCTGTTCCTTATGCTGGAAAACCGCTGAGCTCTTCAGATGCCAATCCTGTCCCAGGAAATGCAGATCCTCATAGGTCAGGCTCAGACGTTCACGGGTATCGGTACTGTACCCAAGACCGACTGAGGCATTCTTCTTGTAATTCTCGTTGACCTCAACAACAATCGGTGCAACACCGGTTTCATCATCCGCCTCTGCCGTCACCGTCACATACTGGAAATAGCCACTGTCCTGCAGACGGTTCTGGAAACGCTGAAGGCGTTTCTCATTGTAGATACTGCCCTTTTTCGGTGGGTGCAATGCCAGGATCACACGCTCACCATATCTGCGCAGCCCCACAATCGTGATATCGCCAAAACGGATTTCCTTCCCGCTGTCCAACTCGACAGTCAGATGTGCCTCTCGTGTTTCAGGGTCCACAATCGCCTGCGTGCGCTTGACAGCGGCATGTGGATAACGGACCTGCGTCAATTCCTGCAGTATGGCGACTTTGGCGACTTCCCAGTCTTTCATACGGAAACGTGAACCCTTCGGCAGTTTCCATTTCTTGCGGATACCCTCAGCATCTGGGGAATTCCGCTCAGCCTTCTGGGTCAGGACATCTCCCTCAAGCCGGATATCGACTGTCGCCACTTTCACAGGCTCACCAGGATCAATCTTGACGAACACTGTTCGATTATTCTCCTCACCACGCAGTTCCGTCTTGATATCCGGTGCATAGTAGCCCTCTGTCTCCAGCAGTTCCCGTATTTCAACAGGAGCACTGCGGTACAGGCGGCGCAACTGACGATCATCCATCTGCACATCATTCTGCCAACGGTACAGGCTCATGTTGTTTTCCAGCATCTGCTGCAGATGCTGCGGTGCATCGATTTCAACCGCGTAGGCAAACTTCTGGTCTTTCTTTCGAGGGGCTGTTTTCTGTACGGTGCCCGATTCAGCAGGCTTGACCGCAATGGCATCATCCGCATGAACAGACGGAAGCAGACAGAACATCCCGACAATCGGCACAGCAAGGCGCCATAGACTGCGCTTTGACGCAGTCTCTGCTTTCTGCCTGACCAATCGGGACTGAGCGCTCATTGCAAAAACACCCTAGAAAAAACCTTGACCTAAACCCTACATTATCATCCAAACAGACAGAGATATTCCAAATAAACAGAAAAAAGCGGAGAATTTCAATTCTGGCAGATTATCTGCATCGGCAATGGAACAACAGACATCTTAGACGCTATGAGTACACCAACAGCTACCGCACCTACCGCATCAAAGCATGCACTGGTCCTTTTCAGTGGGGGACAGGATTCAACCACCTGTCTGGCATGGGCGCTTTCCCAGTATGACAGGGTAGAAACCATCGGATTCTCATACGGCCAACGTCATAGCGTTGAACTGGATGCCCGTCCAAGAATCATCGAACAGATCAGACAGCTCAATCCAGCATGGAATGCCAGACTGGGCGAAGACCACCTCTGTGACCTTTCCCTGCTCAGCCAGCTCTCCGAAACTGCGATGACTGAGGATATCGAAATCCAGATGCAGGCAAACGGATTGCCGAACACCTTTGTCCCTGGCAGGAACCTCATGTTCCTGACCACGGCTGCCATCGTTGCCTACCGCCGTGGGCTGAATATCCTCGTCGGCGGCATGTGTGAGACCGACTTCTCAGGCTATCCAGACTGTCGGGATGATGCCATCAAGGCACTGCAGGTCGCTCTCAATATCGGCATGGATACCCGTCTCAACCTTGTCACCCCGCTCATGTGGCGCAACAAGAAAGAAACCTGGGACCTTGCCAAAGAACTGGGTGGACAGCCACTCGTTGACCTTATCATCAACCAGACCCATACCTGCTACATCGGAGACCATACCCACCTCAACAGCTGGGGCTATGGCTGTGGTGAATGCCCTGCCTGCCAGCTCCGCAGACGGGGTTTTGAGGATTTTCAGAAATCTCCTGCCTGACAGGCAATCAACAGACAACAAAAAACGGTGACATCGAAAAAATGTCACCGTTTCTATTTCATCGAGCAACTGCTGGACCTAGGTCCAGCAGAAACCGTGATTCAAGGCAGTAATTATTCTGCTTTGGCACCCTGTGCTTCCAGAGCTTCGATTTCCTTGTTGTTGTTTTCGATGAATTTACGA
>CAZHQM010000067.1:0-8283 GCA_964534155.1 uncultured Oxalobacter sp. | reverse complement strand
ATCCTATGATGAATCTGTTGTCATCAGCTCTGGGGATTCCGTCAGTACGTTTGATGCACCTTTCGGCAAGGTCGGGCTGTCTGTTTGCTATGACCTGCGTTTCCCTGAACTGTACCGCGCAATGGGTGACTGCAAGATGATGGTGGTGCCTGCCGCATTCACTTACACAACTGGTCAGGTGCATTGGGAAATCCTGTTGCGTGCCCGTGCGATTGAGAACCAGACCTATATCCTGGCTGCTGCTCAGGGCGGGCGTCACCCAACCGGTCGTCGTACCTGGGGGCATTCGATGCTGATTGACCCTTGGGGGCAGATCCGTTCAGTCTGTGTCGAGGGCGAAGGGCTTGCTATCGGCGATATCGATGACAAGCTGATGGGCGGTATCCGGGAAAAACTGCCAGCCTTGAAACATCGCAGACTGTGATATGCGCTAAAAAGCCCTCTGTTTTTGAAATCAGAGGGCTTTCCAACAGTTCTATTTTACAAAAGTGCAACTGGTTGCAAAAATGTAAAATAGAAATTGACTTGGAAGGCGCTCCGAGCCTAAGATTATTTTATAAAAATGCAAAAAGTTGCAAAAATGTAAAATAGATGGGCTTATGGAAATCAAACGCACTGTTTATCTTGACCGGCTGATTGCCAGAAAACACAACCGACTGATCAAGGTCATCACCGGTATCCGCCGTTGCGGTAAATCGTATCTGCTGTTTTCCCTGTTCAAACAGCATCTGCTGGATAGTGGTGTTGATCAGGCCCATATCATCGAGATTGCTTTCGACAGCTTTGAAAACAGGAAATTCAGGGATCCTGAGCTTCTTTACCCTTATCTGAAATCACAGCTCAAAGATGACAGCATGTATTACATCCTGCTGGATGAGGTACAGCTTCTCGGGGAATTTGAATCAGTACTCAATGGTCTGCTTCACATCAAGAATGTTGATGTTTATGTGACTGGCAGCAATGCAAAATTCCTGTCCAAAGACATCATCACAGAATTTCGGGGTAGGGGCGACGAACTCCATATCAATCCGCTCAGTTTCGCCGAATTCATGTCGGTTTATGATGGCAACCGATACGATGGCTGGAACGAGTATGTCCTTTATGGTGGGTTGCCCCCTGTTGTGATGATGCAGGGAGCGGAGCAGAAAATCGACTTCCTGAAACGGTTGTTTGAAGAAACCTATATCAACGATATTGTCGGGCGTCACCGCATCCGTCAGAAGGCAGAACTGGAAGAGTTGCTTAATATCCTCTCATCCAGTATCGGTTCACTGACCAATCCAAGAAAACTGGCGGATACCTTCCAGAGCGTGAAGAAGGTCAGTATCACTCAACCGACTATCAAGAAATTCCTGGATTATCTCTGCGACGCATACATTATCTCCAGTGCTTACCGATACGATATCCGGGGCAAGAAATACATCGACACCCCATTGAAATATTATTTCACCGATGTTGGCCTTCGGAATGCCAGAATCAACTTCAGGCAGCTTGAAGAAAACCATACCATGGAGAACATCATCTATAACGAGCTGATCACCCGTGGGTTCAATGTCGATGTCGGGATTGTGAATGTTGCGGAGAAAAACGCTGATGGCAATGTTTCCCGAAAACAGCTGGAAGTGGATTTCGTCTGCAACAAAGGATCCAGAAGGTATTACATCCAGTCAGCCTTTGCCATTCCTGATCAGGAAAAGATGCAGCAGGAGCAGCATTCTTTCCTGAGGATTGATGATTCATTCAAGAAAATCATCGTCATGAAAGACTGCCCAACTCCTTGGTACACAGAGTCAGGCATTCTTGTCATGAGTGTTTATGATTTTCTGTTGGATCCGAACAGTCTGGATGCCTGAGATGCAAAATCCACCAGCTTCTTTTGAAGTGGTGGATTTGAATGAAAGATATCTAATTAGGTTAGATACACAGCATTATTGAATTTTCTTAAACTGTTGATGTTTTTCGATGTAATAGGTGCCGTCTTCATTCTGACCATGTTTGACATTTTCATCGGTATCACAGGCATCCCCTTTTGCATTGATGCTGACGACTTTTTTGGTTGTTGTGTCTACTTCATAGAAGAAGTCACAAAAACCAGAGTAATATCTGCCGTTCCAGGCGTCCCATAAAGATGATGATTTGTGATACTGCATCAGTTTGGTTTTGCCCCCGTCTTTTTCCATGAGCCTGTCGGGAATCCCATTTTTCATGATGACCTCATCCTCGTTTGATGCTCGTTCTACTTTTATGTAAGTAGAATGACCACAACCGACTAAAAGGGCGGAACAACCGATAAGTGCCAGCCATTTTTTCATAGTTTCTCCTTGAGATTGAAATACAATCTAATTTAAGTCCATGACAACTGTGATTAGAATATGCGGAGGTGGGATATTGTCAACCGCTTATAAACTCGTGCTTTTTATTTTTCCTGACGGGCGTTCTGCAGATACATTAAAATCACTTTTTTAGGAATTTTCAGGACGCCTGTTCATGTCTTCAAAGAATCTTGCCGCAGAAAATCTGGCTTATGCCAAATCCATCCTGCTTGAACCATTCGGATTGGATGAGAATGCCTTGATGCAGACGATGGGGGATATCTTCACCCATCAGGTGGATTATGCCGATCTGTATTTCCAGTTCACGAAGAGTGAGGGCTGGGGGCTTGAGGAGGGTATCGTCAAGTCAGGCAGTTTCTCCATCGATAAAGGGGTGGGTGTCCGTGCGGTTTCCGCTGACAAGACAGCTTTTTCCTACTCAGACGATATTTCCCTGAAGGCGTTGCGCAACGCGGCTTCTGCGGTGCGTTCCATTGGTCATCAGGGTTCTGGCACTGCGCATATCCCCTCCACAATGACACCGCTGGATACCCGTGCGCTGTATCTGCCAAATGATCCGCTCCAGACGTTGACCGCATCAGAAAAGGTTGCTTTGCTTGAGAAGGTGGAAAAACTGGCGCGTGCGGTGGATTCCCGTATTGTTCAGGTGATGGCTGGTCTGGCAGGTGAATATGATGTGGTGCTGGTTGTCCGTAGCGATGGCAAGCTGGCGGCTGATGTCAGACCGTTGATGCGTCTGTCTGTGACGGTGATTGCTGAAGAGAATGGACGCCGTGAGGTGGGTTCCTCCGGTGGTGGCGGTCGTTTTGGTTATGGCTATTTCACTGATGAACTGGTGCAGCATTATGTGGATCAGGCTGTCCGATCTGCGGTAACGAATCTGAGTGCCCGCCCTGCGCCTGCTGGTCCGATGACGGTGGTGTTGGGCAATGGTTGGCCTGGTGTGCTGCTGCATGAGGCAGTCGGTCATGGGCTTGAGGGCGATTTCAACCGCAAGGGTTCCAGTGCGTTTTCTGGCCTGCTGGGGCAGAAGGTGGCTGCAGACAATATTACGGTGATTGATGATGGCACAATTGCTGACCGCAGGGGTTCGCTGAATATGGACGATGAGGGGAACCTGACTCAGCGGAATGTGCTGATTGAGAATGGTGTGCTGAAAGGCTATCTGCAGGATTCCCTGAATGCCCGTCTGATGAAGATGCCGGTGACAGGCAACGGACGCCGTGAGTCTTATGCGCATCTGCCGATTCCACGTATGACCAACACCTTTATGCTGGGTGGTGACAAGGAGCCTGAAGAAATCATCGCTTCTGTGAAGAATGGTCTTTATGCCGCTAATTTCGGGGGCGGTCAGGTGGATATCACCAGCGGGAAGTTTGTGTTCTCGGCGAGTGAGGCTTATGTCATCGAGAATGGCAAGCTCGCTTATCCAGTGAAGGGGGCAACCCTGATCGGTAATGGTCCTGATGTGCTGAAACGCGTCTCGATGGTTGGCAATGACCTGAAGCTGGATGCCGGTGTCGGGGTATGCGGCAAGGATGGCCAGAGTGTGCCGGTGGGTGTTGGGATGCCGACTATCCGTATGGAAGATGTGACCGTTGGTGGAACAGGTGCCTGATAGAAAAAACTTTGACAGTTTCAGAAAACTGGTTCACAATGAATTACATAACTTTTGAAAATCTGCGAGATTTGAATATTTGACATGATGAACTTTGGCCGATTTTACTTTTGGTATTACTTTAGCCGGGACCTTATAGGGCGGTGAAAGGTCGGTCTGCATCCAAGCGAAATAGACAAATCCCAGAAAACCGCCAAACATGGCGGTTTTTTTTTGTAGTAACAGACGGAACACAAAATGGATACCGGATTTTTAAAGGCAGTAACAGAAATCACTATTTACCGATATTGGCGATAAATCAAAACAGACGAGGAAAACAAAATGAAAAAACCAATTGATGACCTGCGAATCAGAGCTATGAAAGAATTAACCCCTCCTTCCCAGCTGATCAGCGCATACCCATGCCGGGGTGATGTTGCTGAGACCGTGTCCAGCTGCCGTGAAGATATCCACCGTGTCCTGCATGGTGAAGATGACCGTCTTATCGCCATTGTTGGCCCTTGTTCCATCCATGATCCTAAGGCTGCGATGGAATACGCAAACCGCCTGGTTGATGACCGTGAACGCTATAAGGATGACCTGATTGTCCTGATGCGTGTCTATTTCGAAAAACCACGTACCACCATCGGCTGGAAAGGCCTGATCAACGACCCATTCCTCGACCAGAGCTACCGTATCAACGAAGGTCTGCACATTGCCCGTGAACTGCTGATGAATGTGAACGGTCTGGGTCTGCCTGCGGCAACCGAATTTCTGGATATGATCAGCCCACAGTACATCGCTGATATGGTCAGCTGGGGAGCTATCGGTGCGCGTACCACCGAATCCCAGGTTCACCGTGAACTGTCTTCCGGTCTGTCCTGCCCAGTCGGCTTCAAGAACGGTACTGACGGTAATGTGAAGATTGCGGTTGATGCAATCAAGGCGGCTTCCCACTCCCACACTTTCCTGTCTGTGACCAAGAGCGGTAATACTGCGATTTTCCAGACCCAGGGTAATCCTGACTGCCATATCATCCTGCGTGGCGGTAAGGAACCTAACTATGATCCAGTGAGTGTTGAAGCAGCTGTTCAGGCAGTCAAGGGTGCAGGTATTGCTCCAAACATCATGATTGATGCTTCCCATGGCAACAGCTCCAAAAAGGCAGAAAACCAGATTCCAGTCTGTGAAAACATCGCAGCCAATGTCTCTGGCGGTAACAAGAACATTGTCGGTGTGATGATTGAATCCAACCTGGTTGCAGGCCGTCAGGATCTCGGTGATGGCACCAACCTGAAATATGGTCAGTCTGTGACCGACGCATGCCTTGGCTGGCACGACACCAGCATCCTGCTCGAAAAACTTGCAGAAGCATCCCGCCGTCGCCGTGATGCAGTGAAAGCCTGATTGCTCAGGACATCAATTGGTAAAAAGATTCCCCTGACCGGTCACCCGATCAGGGGTTTTTTATTGTGCGGATACGTGCAGGAAATCAGTTGCGGAAGTTGTTGAATTCCAGTGGAACTTCTTTGACTTTTTCGCGCAGCATCTGCATGGTTGCCTGCAGGTCGTCGCGTTTTGCGCCGGTGCAACGGACTGCTTCACCCTGAATGCTTGCCTGGACTTTCAGCTTGTTGTCCTTGACCAGTTTGACGATTTTCTTCGCCATGTCGCTGGCAATACCATTCTTGACGGTGACAACCTGTTTGACTTTGTCGCCCCCGATCTTGTCAATCTTGCCATCTTCCAGGAAACGGACATCGACCTTACGTTTGGTCATCTTACCGGTCAGTACATCACGGACTTGATTCAGCTGGAATTCAGAATCAGCAAAGACGGTCAGTTCAGCGTCTTTCTGTTCAACACGGGCATCGCTGCCACGGAAATCGAAGCGGGTGCCGATTTCTTTGTTTGTCTGGTCAACGGCATTGCGGACTTCAACCATATCGGCTTCAGAAACAACGTCAAAAGATGGCATAGCGTTCCTTTCTTCAAAAACCACGTCTGTGGCTGTCAGTTATCGTTAATCAGGGTGCATTTTACCGAAGTTTTGGCTTCGTATGTTATGCCCATGGATTGGCACTGGCAGGTTCCCTGATGCCAGCCAGCAGGAACTGTTCCCAGAGATACCATCTGCCATCTTTGGCAAGACGCATCTTCACCGATCTTGGGGAATCTGCCCCACCAGACTGGATGTAGAGGTTGGCATAGCCCTGTTCCTGATAAGAGTAAGGGTTTGCCGAAACGGTGATGGCATAAGGCTCTGATGGCAGGTAGTTGTTGGCTGGGGTTGCTCCTGCGAAGTAAGAGCGAGGAACATAATCCTTGTCACGGAAGCGGTCAGCGATGAACTGTTTTTCCATTGTGCTCAGTGGCTGTGGACCTTTCAGGAAATCGAGCATCTGCAGGGAGAGTTCCCTGTTTTCTGGATAGAAGCAGAGTGCCAGTACAGTCAGGGCTGCGGTTCCAAAAGGATCTGTCAGTGATGCCTGTGGCAGTGATTTGAATCCTTCCAGTGTTTCTGGCAGGGCGGTGAACTGGATGGTCTCCTGCTGTTTGCTGGTGTCAAAGGCCGCTGTAGCAGGTGCATTCTCTTTCAGTCGGTCAAAGAGTCCCATGGGTTATTTCTCCTCGGTGGTGGCTGAACTTAAATCAATTGTGGTAAGCAGTTATTATCATACTCGAAACCTCTCGACAGTAGCCTGTAAAAATCATTAAGATGAGAGGTTGATTTATCAAGTATTCCAACTTTCATCATCATGACAATCAGAGCCGCTATTCAACAGGATGTTTCCCTGAAAGCCCGTAACACTTTTGGTATTGAATCCATTGCTTCGCATTATCTGGAAATCCGTGGGATTCAGGATCTGGACGGTGTGTATCAGGACGAGGCGCTTCGACAGATGCCACGGCTGATTCTGGGCGGTGGCAGTAATCTGCTGCTGACTTCTGAACGCTTCGAAGGACTTGTCCTGCATATGGCGAACAAGGGGATTGCTGTCGAGCGTGACGATGGGCAGTCTGTCTATATCCGTGTGGCGGCAGGTGAGAAATGGCACGATTTCGTGATGTGGACATTGGATCAGGGCTATCCAGGTCTGGAGAATATGTCGCTGATTCCTGGTACTGTCGGTGCTGCACCTATCCAGAATATCGGGGCTTATGGCGCAGAGCTGAAAGACCATTTCTATTCCCTGCGTGCCTTTGATTTCCAGACGGGGCAGATGGTTGAGCTTGACCGTGAGGACTGCCGCTATGCCTATCGCGACAGTATTTTCAAGCATGAGATGAAAGATCGTCTGGTGATTACCGACCTGACTTTTGTCCTGCCAAAAGACTGGCAGCCAAACATTGGCTATGGCGACATTGCAAAACTGCTGGCAGAAAAGGGCATCACTGAACCGACAGCCAAACAGGTCAGCGATGCGGTCATTGCCATCCGTCAGCGAAAGCTGCCTGATCCTGCTGTGCAGGGCAATGCCGGCAGTTTCTTCCAGAATCCAACCGTGACAGCAGAGGTACAGGCAGAACTCAAGGCGAAATATCCAAATATGCCGTCTTATCCTCAGCCTGATGGGAGATACCGTATTGCTGCTGGCTGGCTGATTGACCAGTGTGGATGGAAAGGCAAGCAGATCGGTCAGGCAGGGGTCTGTGCGACACAGGCACTAGTACTGGTCAACTGTGGGGGAGTCAAAGGGAAGGAAGTCGCTGAGCTGGCGAGCGCCATCCAGGCGGATGTTCTTGCCAGATTTGGACTGTCTCTGGTGCCAGAACCAGATTTTATCTAAACGTTAGTTTGTATATTTTCTGACAAAATCGGCTAAACCACCGCTAACAAGCGTCTTATTGTCGATAATGCCTTTTTCAGTAATCAATGCGGTCACCAGTTCTGCAGGAGTGACATCGAATGCTGGATTGCTGATGTTCACGCCTTCAGGCGCCCAGTGGCAGTCTCGGTAGCCTTTGACTTCATCTGCAGAACGCTCTTCAATCGGGATGTCTTTACCTTCCTTGATGGTGAGGTCGATGGTGGATAATGGGCAGGCAACGTAGAACGGGATGTTGTGGCGCTTTGCCAGTACCGCCACCATATAGGTGCCGATCTTGTTGGCGACATCACCGTTTGCGGCAACCCGGTCAGTACCGACGACAACCGCATTGATTTTTCCCCGACTCATGAAATGACCGGACATATTGTCGGTAATCAGGGTGACGGGGATGTTTTCCTGCACCATTTCCCATGCGGTGAGGCGTGCGCCCTGCAGGAATGGACGGGTTTCATCGGCGAATACGGAAATCTTCTTGCCTGCCTCAACAGCAGACCGGAAAACACCCAATGCGGTGCCATGT
>CAZHQM010000066.1:0-8365 GCA_964534155.1 uncultured Oxalobacter sp. | reverse complement strand
GTGCCGAAACCGGTGTGAAAGTAGGTTACCGTCAGGCAATCAACAACAAAACCCCAGTTCTCTTGAACTGGGGTTTTTTATTATCTGTATTCTGATTATTCCCTTTCATTCCTCCCAACTGATAACGGCTGGTATTTCTGGCGGATCTCACCTCATTTTCACGTTCAGAAAAATGGGGATATAGCAAAGAATTGCAGAATCAATTGCTTCGGGAAATCTTGAATAGTTGGCGTTGATAAACCGCCTATGAATCTGCTTATCTGAGTGTGGTGAAAAGTGCCTGTTTTTTTAGCTATTTCCCGCTAAAGAAGAGGGTAAAAAGAAGCGCGCCAGATACTCTTGTGATAATCTACAAGTTTATGGAATTATTGATGGCAAGGCATGGTGTTTTGCTAGTTTGATGGGCACTAAGGAGTTGAAAAGATGTGCGGAATTGTAGGGGCAGTCGCTGAGCGTAACGTTGTTCCAGTCATGCTGGAGGGGCTGAAACGTCTTGAATACAGAGGCTATGACTCATGTGGTATTGCAGTCAACCGTAAGGGGCGTCTGCAGCGTGCCCGCAGTACATCCCGCGTCGCGGAACTCGAAAGCCAGGTCGGCACCCAGTCCTTCACCGGTGCACTCGGTATTGCCCATACCCGTTGGGCAACCCATGGTGCACCAACCACTGACAATGCCCATCCACACTTCTCTGGTGAACGCATTGCACTGGTCCATAACGGCATCATCGAAAACCATGCTGCCCTGCGTGAGGCACTGCAGGCAAGAGGCTATGTCTTTCAGAGCCAGACCGATACAGAGGTCATCGCTCATCTGATTGATGCCTGCTATATGGGTGATCTCCTTCAGGCAGTCCGTGCAGCTACCGCACAGCTCCAGGGCGCATTTGCCATTGCTGTCATCTGCAACGACGACCCACAGCGTCTTGTCGGTGCCCGTCAGGGATCTCCACTCGTTGTCGGCGTTGGTCAGGGGGAAAACTTCCTCGCATCCGATGCTTTGGCACTCTCTGGTACCACAGACAAGATTATCTATCTCGAAGAAGGCGACATCGTTGACATCCGTCTCGGTGAATATGCCATCTATGACAAGACTGGCGAAAAAGTCACCCGTGAAATCCGTACCGTCTCCATCTTTTCTGGCATGTCTGACCTTGGCCCATACCGCCACTTCATGCAGAAAGAAATCTTCGAGCAGCCAAGAGCCATCTCCGACACATTGCAGGGACTGGAAACCATCAGCCCTGAACTCTTCGGTGAGAAGGCAGCTGATACCCTGAAAGACATCAAATCCATCCTCATCCTGGCCTGTGGTACCAGCTACTACGCAGGCTCCACAGCGAAATACTGGATTGAGTCTATCGCCAAGATTCCTGTCGAAGTCGAGATTGCCAGTGAATACCGCTACCGTGACAGCGTTCCATCCAAGGACAAACTCGTTGTTACTATCAGCCAGAGCGGTGAAACCGCAGATACCCTGGCAGCACTGCGCCACGCGCAGGAACTCGGCATGGATCAGACCATGACCATCTGTAATGTCTCCACCTCTGCAATGGTCCGTGAATGTCTGCTCTCCTACATCACCAGAGCAGGTGTTGAAATCGGTGTTGCCTCCACCAAGGCATTCACCACCCAGCTTACCGCACTCTTCCTGCTCGCACTCGTACTGGCGAAACTCAACAACCGCCTGACACCAGAACAGGAAGAACAGCATCTGACTTCCCTGCGCCATCTGCCAACAGCTGTCTCCGCAGTATTGGCACTTGAGCCACAGATCATCGCATGGGCAGACCAGTTCTCCCGTCATGACGATGCACTCTTCCTTGGCAGAGGTATCCATTATCCAATCGCACTCGAAGGCGCCCTCAAGCTCAAGGAAATCTCATACATCCATGCAGAGGCTTACCCAGCAGGGGAACTCAAGCATGGACCACTGGCACTCGTCACAGACCGTATGCCAGTCGTCACCATTGCACCGAACGATGACCTGCTGGAAAAACTCCAGTCGAACATGCAGGAAGTCCGGGCACGTGGCGGTCAGCTCTATGTCTTTGCGGATACCGATACAAAGATTGTCAGTGAGGAGGGTATCCACGTTATCCGTATGCCAGAGAACTATGGTCTGCTCTCACCAATCCTGCATGTCATCCCACTGCAGCTGTTGGCATACCATACCGCGCTGGTCCGTGGCACCGATGTGGACAAGCCTCGCAATCTGGCAAAATCCGTTACTGTGGAATAAGATTGAAAGTACAGGCAGGAGATAATCTCTCCTGCTCGATCCTGCTGTCGATTACCGATGGACAGCATCTTTTGATTACAGGAGGCAATCATGGCAAGTTCTGCTGCAGAAGCCGAAAACATTGGCTATACCATCCGCAATAGCCGCTATCTGAATCTGACCAACCGTTGTGGCATGCTCCGTTGTGCGTTCTGCCCTAAGTTCAACGGTTCATGGTCTGTCAAGGAATACAGCATGCGACTCCAGCACAATCCGACTGTCGAAGAGTTGGTTGAAGCTGCAGGCAAACCGGGGGAATACGACGAGGTCGTGTTCTGCGGGATGGGAGAATCCACAGCCCGTCTGGATGTCATGCTGGAAGTGGCGCGTCGCTTACGCGAAAAAGGCATCACCAAACTGCGTTTGAATACCAATGGGTTGGCAAACCAGATGTATGGCCGTGATGTAGCACCTGAAATCGCTGCGCTCGTTCCAACAATTTCTGTGTCGATGAATGCGCAGAATGAGGAAACTTACAACCGCCACTGCCGTCCGAAATTCCCCGGGGCATATCAGTCGATGCTCGATTTTGTGAAAAGTGCGCATGAGGCAGGTGCTGATGTGACGGTGACAGCAGTCGATGGCCTGCCAGATGTTGATGTGAAAGCCTGTGCTGAGATTGCGGAAAAAATGGGTGTGAAATTCCGTCGGCGTGTTCTGGATGACTTGGTCTAAGACTGTTGTAATTTCCACGGATAGAAAAAGCAGCCTGAAAAAAAGCTGCTTTTTCTGTTTTTGAGGGGATGTTTTTAAAGTCCTGATTTTCTGCGGAAATTTTGGGAATGGATAACGTCGGGTGTCAGGTGGGTTGTGTCGTATCTAATTGTTTTTTAATAAGATATGCATGTTAAATGAACTCATGAATTCATTGGGTTCACAAATTGCAGGATTATGAAACTTACGCCATAATGTCAGTTCTGATCGGAGGAATATATCTTTTCCTCAGTATCAGGTAGCGGGCGACAATCACGGTAAAGAAAGGTAAGGGAATGAGTATGAATGAGCAGGAAAACAATCAGAAAGAAGTAGCGGTTCACGCACCGGTCCTGCCTCCTCTGCCTCAGCGCATCATCAAACGTGATGGTGTTGAGATGCCTTTCGATGCCAGCCGTATTGCCAACGCATTGGCTAAAGCAGGTCGAGCAACAGGTGATTTTGCCGAAGATGAAGCGAATCTGCTGACCCAGCAGACGCTCAAGGTTCTGCGCCACCGTTTTGAAGGTTCTGCTCCTACAGTCGAACAGGTTCAGGACGTGGTTGAACAGACCCTGCTCTCTGCTAACCATACCCGTACCTTCCGTGCTTATGCGACCTACCGTGACCAGCGCAGCCGTATCCGTCAGGATAGACGCACCCTGGTTGATGTCGAATCCTCTGTCAAAGAATATGTTGACCGTGCCGACTGGCGCGTGAAAGCCAATGCAAACCAGGGCTATTCCCTGGGCGGCATGATTCTGAATGTCTCTGGCAAGATTACTGCGAACTACTGGCTGAATCACGTTTATTCTCCAGAAATCGGTCAGGCACACCGTGATGCTGACTACCATATCCATGATCTGGACATGCTGTCCGGTTATTGTGCAGGCTGGTCCCTGCGCCAGCTGCTGGTCGAAGGTTTCAACGGTATTCCTGGCAAGTTGGAGGCCCGTCCACCTAAGCACCTGTCTTCCGCATTGGGCCAGATGATCAACTTCCTGGGCTCCCTGCAGAATGAATGGGCAGGCGCACAGGCATTCAGCTCGTTTGATACCTATCTGGCTCCATATGTCCGCAAGGACAAACTGGACTATGAAACCGTCCATCAGCTCGTTCAGGAATTCATCTACAACCTGAATGTGCCATCCCGCTGGGGTACCCAGACACCATTCACCAACCTGACATTTGACTGGGTCTGCCCAGAAGACCTGCGTGAACAGGTTCCTGTCGTAGGTGGTGAGGAAATGCCTTTCACCTATGGTGAGCTGCAGGAAGAAATGGATATGCTCAACCGTGCATACATAGAAGTCATGTCTGCGGGTGACAGCAAAGGCCGTGTATTCACTTTCCCGATCCCAACCTACAACATCACCCAGGATTTCCCTTGGGAATCTGAAAACGCAACCCGCCTGTTTGCAATGACTGCGAAATACGGTCTGCCATATTTCCAGAACTTCCTGAATTCTGAACTGCAGCCAAACATGGTCCGTTCCATGTGCTGCCGTCTGCAGCTGGATCTGCGTGAACTGCTGAAACGCGGTAATGGTCTTTTCGGTTCTGCTGAACAGACTGGTTCGATCGGTGTTGTGACCATCAACTGTGCCCGCTTGGGTTATCTGTTCAAGGGCAATGAAGCAGCACTGCTGTCCCGTCTGGACCGCCTGACCGATATGGCGAAAGATGCACTTGAACTGAAACGTAAGGTTATCCAGAGCCTGATGGATGATGGTCTGTATCCATTCACCGCACGTTACCTCGGCCGCCTGAAGAACCACTTCTCCACCATCGGTGTGAACGGTATCAATGAAATGATCCGTAACTTCACCGAAGACAAGGAAGACATCACCACTGAGGTAGGTCATGCAATGGCTGTCCGCCTGCTGGATCACCTGCGTGAAAAGATGATCGGTTATCAGGAAGAGACCGGTAACCTTTACAATCTGGAAGCAACGCCAGCAGAAGGTACCACCTACCGTTTCGCTCGCGAAGACAAGAAACGCTATCCAGGCATCATTCAGGCTGGTACGCCAGAAGCGCCTTACTATACCAACAGCTCCCAGTTGCCAGCGGGTTACACTGATGATCCATTTAAGGCCCTCCAGATGCAGGATGATCTGCAGACCAAGTACACCGGTGGTACCGTTCTCCACCTGTATATGTCTGAAAGGGTTTCTTCTCCTGAAACCTGCCGCAAACTGGTCAAGGCTGCACTGACCAATTTCCGTCTGCCATACATCACCGTGACACCGACTTTCTCCATCTGTCCTGTCCACGGCTATCTGGCGGGTGAACACGAATACTGCCCAGTCTGCGACCAGGAACTGCTCGCAAAAATGGCGAAGAAAAAACAATAAGGATAATGAAAGGATTGACCATGGACGTTTCTGATCTGCCTCAGGAAAAAAGAACGAAATGTGAAGTCTGGACCCGTGTAATGGGTTATCACCGCCCTGTCTCTGAATTCAATCAGGGTAAACAGAGTGAACACCGCGAACGTGTCCATTTCGTAGAAAGCAAACTGCCAGACCTTGATGCAATCGATGGTGGCAGCAAATAATCCCGGACTGAACGTGGGTGGCATCACCCCGTTCACGACCATTGATTTCCCTGGGCATCTTGCGGCAGTCATCTTCTGTCAGGGATGCCCTTGGCGGTGCCGTTACTGCCATAATCCACACCTCCTGCCTACCCAATCCTCTGGGCAATATCCATGGGCAGAAGTCATTTCCCTGCTTGAATCCCGTAAAGGACTGCTGGATGGTGTTGCCATCAGCGGCGGTGAGCCTTTGCTTCAGCGTTATCTGGCTGAATCTGTCGAACAGATCCGTGCGATGGGCTTTGAGATTGCCCTGCATACTTCTGGTGTTGCACCGAAGCGCTTCAAAGATATCCTGCCTGCAATTGACTGGGTGGGGCTCGATATCAAGGCGCCTTTTGAGGAATACGATGCCATCACTGCTGGTGGCGAGGCTTCTGGTATGCATGCCCATGAGGTGCTGATTGACCTGTTGGCATCTGGCAAGCCACATGAACTGCGCTGTACCTTGGATCTGGCTTTCTTCACGCCAGAACGAGCTGCCAAGATGGCAACCCAGCTTGTTGAACTGGGCGCAGACCATCTCATTGTGCAGGAATGCCGTGACAATGAAACCCATCGTGGTCAGCCAATTCCTGCTGATATCAAGGCAGAACTGGAACGCATCCTGCCAAAAGTCGAATACCGCGCATAAGCGGAGATGAAATTTTCATGGAAGATACTTTAACCATTTCGGTCGAAAACCAAGATCTTCTGTTCAGACCGATCCAATCACAAGATAACGCCCAGATTGCCGCTGTCATCCGTGCGGCATTCATCGAGTTTAATGGACCAAGAACAGGCTCTGTATTCGATGATCCGGAGACCGATGCACTCTCAGAACTCTTCAAAATGGAAGGCTCTGGGTATTGGGTCATCGAGCAACAGGGAAGGATAATGGGAGGTTGCGGTTTTTACCCGACACAAGGTTTGCCAGAAGGCACGGTTGAGATAGTCAAGTTTTATACCCTGCCCCGGATCAGGGGAAAAGGTATTGCCTCTGCCTTGTTCAGCTTTGTCGAACAGCAGGCTGCCAAGGCGGGGTACAATCGCTTGTATTTGGAATCCATCCCGGAATTTGGTAATGCAGTCAAACTTTATCGTCGCCATGGTTACCATGATCTGTCAGGTCCAATCTGTTTCACCGGGCATACGGCAATGACCATTTTCATGGAGAAAGGCCTGCTTTGATTTCAGGTAATGCGCCACATAGTGGGTCTTTTAGCAACTGATTACCCTCATTAAGTAAATCCCTATAAAAAAAGGGTTGTTCCCTCCTAAAATAGTTTGTATTATTCATTCCTACAAAAACACTAGGAATACTAGGTAAATAAAATAAAGGAAATGAATAATGAAAAAATATCTCTCCTATCTGATGGTGCTGTTTGCGGCAGTTCTTGTTGCTGCCTGCGGTAGTAATAAGGGTAATGGACTCAAACCAATCAGATTCGCTCGGGTGACCCATCTGTGCAATGCGCCAATGCATATTGCAGTTGAAAAAGGTTTCTTTGAGGCGGAAGGTCTTAAGCCAGAAGAAGTCCAGATTGACTCTGGTCATGTTCAGGAAGGCATCGGTTCCGGTCAGTTGGATATCGGGATGGGGCTTGCAAGCAAGTTCCTGCAGCCGATTGAAAATGGGTTGCCAGTCCGCTTCGTTGCAGGTATGCACACAGGGTGTATCAAGGTCATGACCAAGAAAGGCAATGGAATTGTTTCCATCAAGGATCTGAAGGGCAAGAAGGTAGGTGTGCCAGGTCTGGCGGATGCAACAACCTTTATCCTGAAGCGTGCCTTGATGAATGCAGGTGTCAGTGTTGATGAAAAGAATCCAGAAGTTGAATTCGTGGTGTTCTCCAGAAATGACCTGCCACAGGCATTAAAGAATGGCTCTGTTGATGTCATCGCGTTGGTTGATCCTGTTGCAACCATCACACAGGAAGAATATGACCTGAATGTACTTCTTGATAATGGCAAGACTGCACCATACGACAAGGAATACTGCTGTGTGATTTTCCTGGCAGAAAAACTTGCGCAGGAAAATCCCGAAGTGGCAGCGGCTGCCACAAGAGCACTGTTGAGAGCTGCAGCCTGGATTCAGGCGCACCCAGAAGAAACCGCCCGTATCCAGCTTGAAAAGAAATATGTTTCTGGAGATCTGGCGTTCAACACCCGGGTGCTGAAGGGCTACAACTACAAGCCATCTGTCAAAGGTGCCTATGATGCTCTCTATCAAAATGCCAAGGAGTTTGCAAAACTTGGCCTGATCAAAAAAGACACCGATGCCAAGGCATTTGCCGATAAGTACTTCCTGTTCCAGAAAGGGGTACCTGACAGCTATACCGCAGCAGATGTTGCAAATATCAAGTAAATAAACAGAAATAAAAAGGGCGCTGCTGTGAAAGCGGCGCCCAGAGGGATTTTCATCATCAGGGTGATGATGCCCAATAAATAAATGATGCAAAAGGAATGATGATGACTCATACAGCAGGTACTTTCTCAGTCAATGATCAATCAACATGGAGTGTGGGAACTCAATGCGTACAGGCGGGTTTTGATCCAGAGGTTGGTGGATCCCGGATTCTCCCGATCTACCAGACCGTTTCCTATAAGTTTGAAGATGTTGACCATGTGGGTAGGCTTTTCAGTCTGGAGGAGGCTGGATACAAGTACGGCAGGACCGGCAATCCTACCTTTGCTGCTTTTGAAAACAAAGTGGCATTATTGGAGGGCGGTGTTGGCGCGATTGCAACTTCCAGCGGGCAGGCTGCCGTACTTCTTGCTGTTACGAATATTCTCAAGGCGGGTGACCATGCT
>CAZHQM010000065.1:0-8437 GCA_964534155.1 uncultured Oxalobacter sp. | reverse complement strand
GGGGTGGAAGGAGGAGACTCAATCATACCTGCGAGTTCATTCGCCATGTCCACAACATCCACCCGGGCACCGTCTACAGCAATCTTACCCTCAACATAGGCAGTACCCAGATTGTCCAAGGTTGGTTTCAGGAAACAGCCGAGCGAATCAAGGCCAGGGATTCTGACGGTGACTTTCGGTGGTGTTCCCGGGCTCATGTCATAAACCTGACCAGTCCATAATTCCAGACGAAGTGGCATTGGATTTGCATTGCGGATGCCGTTGACCCACTTTTCCAATTTAGATTCCCAGAACACATTTGCCTCCAATAAGTTGTTGACCAGAAAGCCTCATACGTTCCCTGAAAAAACAGATTGCGTAAGATGCATTAGTTCGATTGTAAAACAGTTTTTTCCTGACAGTAAGGCTGAATTGTGAAGTGTTGGAAAAAGACGCTTGTATAAGAAGGAATATGAAATAAAGAACATAATTTCTGTAAGAATCGTCAAATAGTTGCAATCTTTTTAAGCTTATTGAGAGTAAGGAATTTTTTTAACGGATAATCCGTCTGTTTTTTTAGGCTGATATTTGGAAATACTTTTCATATAATGCTTAGGTTTTTATTGGCAGGGATGGTGCATGGAAAATAATGTGGATATCAATTACCGGTTTGCTGGAGTTGCCCGCCTTTATGGGGAAGAGGGCTTCAACCGTCTGCGTCAGGCAACGGTCTGTGTGATCGGTAATGGTGGTGTCGGATCCTGGGCGGTAGAAACCCTGGCAAGAAGCTGCGTTGGCCATCTGGTCCTGGTCGATGGTGATGTCATTGCAGAAACCAATATCAACCGTCAGATACAGGCTCTGGAGCCTGATATCGGTCGTCCTAAGGTTGAGGTGTTGGCTGAGAGAATCCGCCAGATCAATCCGTATTGTCAGGTTGAAGCATTACAGGTGTTCATTACTGCGGAAAACATGGACGAGATTATTGGTTCAAGAAGACCGGATTTTGTGATTGATGCAATCGATAAGGTCACTGATAAGACTGAACTGATTGTCTATTGCAAAAGAAACAATATTCCGTTGCTTGCCTCTGGCGGGGCTGGCGGCAAGACTGATCCGACACAGATTGAAATCTGCGATCTGACAAGAACCCAGCAGGAACCTTTGCTTGCGAAAGTCCGCAAACGTTTGAGATCTCAATACGGTTTTTCCCGTAGCCTGAAAACAAAGTACTGGATTGATGCGGTGTATTCCAAAGAACCGATTCGGTATCCAGAAGCATCCGCAGGTGAGAATGGTGAAGTACCTCAGGGATTGAATCCTGCCGGTTTCGGAACTACCATGGCTGTTACTGCTGGTTTTGGACTGGCTGCGGCAGCCTATGTCTTGCAGAAACTGACAAAGGCAGAGAAATAAGGTTATTTCTTAGAAATGGAATCCGCCCGTTTTTCTGCAAGAATCTGGTAGAAGGCGGGTTTACCGATTTCCCTGCTGATAATAGATTCCATCAGGGCCAGACGGGAAACATGCCAGGAAAATGGGTAAAGCTCGGGCAATGCCGCGCCCTTGAAATTCCTGGAGAGTGTAATGTGTGGACGGAAAGGCCGTTTCTTCTCATTCACATAATCAGGCACCATATGGTTCCAGATGGTTTCATGAAAATCTGTCAGCTGTGCAGGAATATGGGTTGGGCCAGCCCAGCCGATTTTCAGTCTGGAAAA
This sequence comes from uncultured Oxalobacter sp., assembly GCA_964534155.1. GTDB lineage: Bacteria > Pseudomonadota > Gammaproteobacteria > Burkholderiales > Burkholderiaceae_D > Oxalobacter. The sequence continues at coordinate 6,737 of CAZHQM010000065.1, read as the reverse complement.
TAGTCCTGTCTGGTCAATTGCTAGGTCAAATGCCTGAAAAGGCAGGTTTTCGACAAAGCCCTTCAGCTCTTTCAGACGGCTTTCAGGTTGGTCGCCTAAGAACATCAATGTGAGATGGAAATTCTCAACAGGAACCCGTTTCCCGCTGAACTGTTGCTGGATTAAAGTCAGTTTTTCAGTGGTCTGTTGGTCAGGCAACAAGGCGAGAAAAAGCCTGCGAGTGTACATGAAAGATGATGGGCCCTGTGTTTCCTGCATGATTCGCCATGAAAAGAAAAAAACAGATGCAGAGCAGAAAAAACTTATTTCTGCTGTTTGCCTGAATAATAAAGTCTGAAGCGCTCTTCTCTGTCGCTAGGACGATGCCCTTCCCAGATAAGGTACTTCCCTTTGTATTCGGTAGGGGATTTCGGACGGTGGCGTTTAGGCACCCTGTCTTTGATAAGGCGGTAAGAGCATTTTTCCCCACCGAATTTCTCAAAGTGGACTTTGCCGAAATAGGCAAAGGATGCACGCTGAGCAGCATTCGCATCTGTTGAGATACAGCTCATTTTCTCAGGCATTTTCTGGACCATTTCGTTTGCAATACCTGCATAGCTCTTGCTGTAGTTGATCCATGGCATCCACAGGGTTGCCAGCAGGGTCCAACAGAGGATAACACCGCCAGAGGACAGGACAACAGCACGCCACAGAACAGAAGGCTGTCTGGACAGACGCCAGTAAACCAGTACAAACCAGCCGGCTGTTGCACATAAAGCAATGGCAGTCGCAATAAAACTGAATTCAGGCACAAACCCAGGAGCCAGTTTAATGGCATTTTTTGCAATACCTGCAGGCCAACCGGTATGTCTTGCAAGCCATGCAATCCAGATAAACAGGGCAACCAGTGTCAATGCCATGACTGAGAACCAGTCAATTGCATTGATGGCGCCACGTCGCATGGTTGGTAAACCCAATGCGGCAAGGACACTCAAAGGCGGGATGAAGAGCAGCAGGCCTGCGTCTTTAAGTGGACTGCAGAAAGCAAGAATCAGGAATGCAATCAGGAAGAGAAGCGGCATGATGACATGCGCAGCGGTTTTCCACTGTCTTCTCCATGCATAGATTGCCCAGCATGCAAAAGGCCAGGATGGCCAGAAGAACCAGATACCCTTCTTGAAGAAAAGTGAAATGGACTCAAATGAAGGACATGCCAGCTGGTCTACGTTCCAGTCCACCCATGCCTCGAAAGGAGAATCGCCGTAAGGTTTTGCTGCATTCAGGATGCCCCACCAGACAGCAACGATGACGATGGAGATGATGACAGAAATCACCATGTTCCTGAAATGACGCCGACGTGGTGGTTTAATAAAGAAAACCCCGGCAATGAGACAGATGTAAAGCCCGATTGGAACAATAAAGCCGTTTGTCAGGACAAGTAAGCCAAATGCCAACCCCAGCATGCAGGTGTTCCTGATGGATGGCAGATTGATATATTGGGTGCATCGGTACATGACATAGGCAACCAGTGCGACAAGAAGTGCTTCGACACTGGTTTCATGACTGTAAGTCAACAGGCCTAAGGTACCCAGATAAATCAGTAAGGCGCTGTCTGCCAGCATCTTACCGTATGCCGCAGGATCAGGTTGCCCACCAAAAGCGAGATGCATTGGCTGGGCATCGTTACGTTGTCCCAGTAGATAGGCTGTTCTCCAGATGGAGAGGGCGCCAAGTGCAAAAAACAGAATGGTTCCGAGTCTTGCGGCCATTGGTGCTCCGAGAAGCCAGCCAAACAATTTGATGCAGATTGCGCCGATCCAGAAAGCTAATGGACCAGATTCTGGTGTCGGTAAACCAACAACATTTGGCCAGAGCCAGTCATTGATGCTACCTTCGGCCATTGTCCACATGACACCGAAGTCAGCGGCATCGGTGTTCTTCCATGGGTCTCTGCCAATCAGACCCGGCAGGATATAAAGCAGACACAGTAACAGAATCCCCCAACGCGGTAAGGACATGGCTGCAGCAGCAGACAGCCTGACCGGCTTTTTAGAAGGAATGAGACTGTTAGGTAAATCTGCCATCAGAATAAACTCGCCTGTCAGGCGGAAAGGGTATCTGAAAATACTTGTCTAGAAAAAAAAGCAGCCGAAGCTGCTTTTTGCATAAAAGGAAAAATCAGCTGCCAGAAATCTTGGAACCGACTTTGCCGAATTTCTGACGGAATTTTTCAACACGGCCTGCGGTATCAACGATTTTGTATTTACCAGTATAGAATGGATGGGATTCAGCTGAAACTTCAACTTTTACCAGTGGGTATTCTTTGCCTTCAAACTCAATGGTTTCACGGGTTGGAATGGTTGAACGGGTGATGAATTTGAAATCGCAAGAAACGTCGTGGAATACGACTTCGCGGTAATCTGGATGGATGCCTTCTTTCATTATTGCCTCTAATCGTTTTGGTAGCCAGTCAGCACTTCAGAGGTTATTCCTGCTTCTCAACCTGATTGCCGGCCACTTGCCTGGTTAAGTCAAATTTTCAGATAAAAAAGTTTATATATCAGCTAAAACTTTTAAACAATCAATTATGTCTTATTTTTGATAACTGGTCAATATCAAAACCACATCGTCATTTGTAGAAATCCATCCTGCCGACTTCTTTGATCTGGCTTCTGAAATGGCTTCTTTCGCGCGGGGACATTCTTTTCGATTTGAAACCCGGTGCATTCTCACTGCTGTCGTTGCTGTAACTGGTCTTCATCATGGTGGCATCCCGATGACTGTGCTGGAATTTCCTGCTTTCAGATGGCATCTTGGGTTGATGGCTCTGATGTGGTTCAGGAATAGGTGGACGGGCAAAAGAAGTGCCGGCAGCCAGGACTGAAGATACGATAAGCAGTTTTAAGAAAAATCTCATATTTTCGCCATGAAAACACAAACAATGTTGCGGAAATGCAGGTAATCCTGTTCCCGATATGTTCAATATAGCGGTAATGGCAGAAAAAAGCCGTAAAAGTTTGTAACTTTATGTAATCTTACTTAGATGCGTTGGGCATGCATAGTCTAATTTTCCTGAGTCAGCTTTCTTTTTATAAGGTGAAAAAATGAGCGCAGATAACGTACAGGCAAAAAAAGAACGTCAGCAGAAAATCTTGGTTGTTGACGATGATACCCGTTTGAGAGATCTGTTGCGTCGCTATCTGTCAGACAATGGATATGCTGTGACAGTTGCAGAAGATGCTCGGGCAATGAACCGCTATTGGATGAGAGAGCGCTATGACATGCTCATCCTCGACCTGATGATGCCGGGTGAAGACGGGCTGTCCGTCTGCCGCAGATTGCGTGGTGGCGGTGACCAGACTCCGATTATCATGCTGACAGCAAAAGGAGAGGATACCGATAAGATTGTCGGCTTGGAAATGGGGGCAGATGACTATCTGCCAAAACCATTCAATCCACGTGAACTGCTGGCTCGGATTGGTGCAGTGCTTCGCAGGAAACAGCCGGATGAAACACCTGGAGCGCCATCTGAAGATAGACGGATTTTCAAGTTTGGTGAATTTGAGCTTGATCTGGGGAACCGGACGCTGAAGAAAAATGGCGAGAAGGTGGCGCTGACAACCAGCGAGTTTGCTGTCCTGAAGGCCTTTGCCCGTAATGCACGTCAGTCACTGTCCCGTGACAAACTCATGTCTTTGGCAAAGGGCAGGGAGTATGAGGTATTCGACCGTAGTCTCGATGTCCAGATTTCCCGATTGCGGAAACTGATTGAGCCAGATCCATCGCATCCTCAGTACATCCAGACAGTCTGGGGGGTAGGGTACGTCTTTATTCCTGACAGCACGTCCAACTGAAAGACTGATTGCCAACCATGAGCGAGCGGGATTCCAGTACTCGGCTGTTGCAGATTGATGCAGTTCCTTGGTGGAAGAGTAGCCTTTTCTGGCGCACTTTCGTCTTGGTAGGTGTCCTGCTTGCAATCAGCATGGGCTTCTGGATTGCAAGTTTTCATTGGCTGGAACGGGACAATCGCGCTAAGACGGCATCTGCGCAGATTGCTTCCTTGGTCACGATTACCCGCTCTGCGCTCTTCCATTCTGAACCGAATTCCCGCCGGGAGCTGATATATGAGCTGGTCAGCAGGGAGGGCATCCGCATTTATCCAAAGGAACCGTCTGACCGAATTGAACCGCTTGAGAATGCGGATGATATGGTTCAGGTCATTGCGCCTTATCTGAAAGAAAAATTAGGGGCAGATACAGTCGTTTCCCCACGGGTGAACAATCATCCTGGTTTCTGGATCAGTTTCAGGCTTCAGGATGATGTGGCTGATGATGTCTACTGGTTACGTCTGGATAATGGTCGAATCAGGGCGTTTTCCGCTTTGCGGTGGCTCGGTTGGGGCGGTCTGGTGTTGGTCCTTTCCCTTGTGGGGGCAGGATTCATTTCAAAATTCTTGAATCAGCCGTTGGCAAGGCTATCCCAATCTGCTCGTATGATGGCTCTTGGAAAATCTCCTGATCCTTTGCCTGAGAATGGTATAACAGAAATCAGGGTAGTCAATCAGAGTTTCAATCAGATGGTGCGGGATCTTGCTCAGGTTGAATCCGATCGGGCGGAAATTCTTGCCGGCATTTCCCATGACCTGAGAACGCCATTGTCCAGAATGATGCTGGAGATTGAGATGCTGGATATTCCAGACGAAAACCGTGCGGGTATGCAGTCAGATCTGTCTCAGATGAATGCCATTGTGGGGCAGTTCATGGATTATGCGAAGTTAGAGGCAAAGGTTGCCGAGGCTTCAAGAATGGATCTGAGCGCATTGCTTGAGGACATTGTCGCCTCCTCTCGTGCCCGGCCAGAGATTGCCGTATCGGCAGAGATTGAAAATAATCTGCAGATTGCTGCAAGGGATGTGGAGTTGCGCAGAATGATCAGCAATATCCTGTCTAATGCCATCCGTTACGGAAAAACCCCGGGTAAGGAACTGGCAGAGGTGGATATCACCTGTGTCCGGTCTGGCAATGATGCATTGCTGGAAATTGCAGACCATGGGCAAGGTGTGCCAGAAGACAGTTTTGACAGAATGCTCCGTCCTTTTACCCGTATGGATAATGCCCGAGGGCAGGCAAATGGTTCTGGACTGGGGTTGGCAATCGTGGCAAGAATTGCGAAAAGTTATCACGGACGTCTGCATCTCAAAACCAGGGAAGGCGGTGGTCTTGTCGTCCAGATTGCATTCCCATTGCTCGAGGAAGTCGAGTCTATCTGATAATCCATGACATGTGCTGGTTCCCGTTGTTTCTCTGGTATGGCGGGCAAGGTATAATAGTAGATTAGAGGGGCGTACGCCCAGTTTCTTTCTTATCTTAGAGATCTACTATGCTTATACTGTCGGGTTCTAATGCACTTTCAGCTTTTCGTGCGCAGCGTATTCTGTCAGCTCTTCAGGAAATTGATCCTGCAATTACTGCAATCACTGGTCGTTTTCTCCACATTATTGATGGCGGGGAAAATCTTACCGAGCAGGATCTGGATCGTCTCAATATCCTGTTGACATATGGGGAGCCATATACACAGGAGGAAATCGGCGAAGAATTCATTGTGGTGCCCCGTGCTGGGACAATTTCTCCATGGTCCTCCAAGGCAACCGATATCCTGCATAGTTGTGCGTTGGATGATGTCAGACGTGTGGAAAGAGGTATTTCCTACAGAATCCAGCGTGATGCCTCACAGCCTAAGCCAAGTGATGCTGCCCAGCTGGAAATTGTTGGAAAACTGCATGACCGAATGACTGAAATGGTGCTGACAAACCGTAATGATGCGGTGGTGCTTTTCCGTGAGTTGGATGCAAAGCCACTTGAAGCGGTTGATATCCAGAACGGTGGCAAAGAAGCATTGGTCAAGGCAAATTCTGATCTGGGGCTGGCACTTTCCGAGGATGAAATCGATTATCTCTACGATGCTTTCATGAAGGCAAAGCGTAGCCCAACGGATGTCGAACTGATGATGTTTGCTCAGGCAAACAGTGAACATTGCCGTCATAAGATTTTCAATGCGGACTGGACCATTGATGGCAAACCACAGGATCGTTCCCTGTTTTCCATGATCCGCAATACGCACGAAAAACATCCAGAAAACACCATTGTTGCTTACAAGGATAATTCTTCCATTATTCAGGGTGAGAAAATCATGCGTTTCTACCCTGAAAACGAGTCTGGAAACTGTGTCTATAAGCCTAATGAGGAAATGGCACATATCCTGATGAAAGTGGAAACCCACAACCATCCGACAGCAATTTCCCCATTCCCTGGGGCAGCAACGGGTTCTGGTGGTGAAATCCGTGATGAGGGTGCGACAGGCCGTGGCGCAAAACCAAAGGCAGGTCTGACTGGTTTTACTGTTTCCAACCTGCATCTGCCAGATGCGGAAAGAAGTTGGGAAAACACCTCAGATGTGGTATTGCAGAAACAGAGCGCAGAAATCTACGGTAAACCAGACCGTATTGCTTCGCCATTGCAGATTATGATTGATGGGCCAATTGGTGGTGCGGCTTTCAACAATGAATTCGGGCGTCCAAATCTGACGGGCTATTTCCGTACATACGAGCAGAATGTCGCAGACAAGGTCTATGGTTACCACAAGCCAATCATGCTGGCTGGTGGTTTAGGCTCCATTGCTGATATCCATACTAAGAAACAGGCGTTGCCAGTTGGCACATTGCTGATTCAGCTTGGTGGTCCTGGTATGCGTATTGG
>CAZHQM010000064.1:0-8764 GCA_964534155.1 uncultured Oxalobacter sp. | reverse complement strand
GCTGTTGTATCCAAAACTGTGTATGGTGGGTCTTATGTGCTGTTTAGCACACGCCTGAAAAATCTCGGTGTTGAAACGACATTCATTGATCCAGAAGCTTCAGCTGAAGAGCTTCGCAAAGCGTTCCGACCAAATACCAAGCTGCTGTTTGGTGAAACTATCGGCAATCCAGCGCTGAATATCCTGGATTTCGACAAACTGACTGCCTTGGCGAAGGAATTTGATGTGCCGTTTGTTGTTGACAATACCCTGGCATCACCTTACCTGTGCAATCCATTGAAACACGGCGTCAATATCGTTATCCACTCCGCAACCAAATATATCGGGGGGCACGCCAATTCCTTGGGCGGTGTGGTTGTTGATGGTGGTACCTACAACTGGAACAACGGTAAATTCCCTGATTTTGTAGAACCAGATCCGCTGTATGCCAACACTTCTTACTGGAACAAGTTCGGTAATCTGGCATTTATCAACAAAGGCAAGGCACAGTTCCTGCGTGATTTCGGGGTTACCCCAAGCCCATTCAATGCCTTCCTACTGAATCTTGGTCTGGAAACCCTGCATCTCCGAATGCCGCAGCATAGCCGTAATGCACTGGTTCTGGCGGAATATCTTGAGCAGCATCCTCAGATTAACTGGGTTTCTTATCCTGGTCTGAAAACCAACAGGAACTACGAGCGTGTCCAGAAATACTTTGGCGGTAAAGGGGCAAGCGGTGTGCTGACGTTTGGGCTCAAGGGGGGTATCGAGGCCATCAAACCATTCGTCAAGACACTGAAGATTGCCTCTTTGGTTGTCCATGTCGGCGATGCCAGAACGATGGTTCTGCATCCAGCTTCCAGTACCCATGCGCAGTTATCCCATGAGGAACGTCTGGCAGCTGGAATTCCAGATGACATGATTCGTGTCTCAGTCGGCATCGAAGATGCAGAAGACATTATCCGGGATTTTGAGCAGGCATTGAATGCAGCAAAAGGAAATTAAAAATGAATATTGAAGTTGATACTGGGCGTTACCTGAACCTTCAGGATAAGCCTGAACACATTAAAGAAAAACTGGATATTGAAGTTTCAAGCCATGCCTACCTGCCCATCATCGATGACTTGAGCAGTGACTGGGTTGCCTATATTGCGGTTCCTGCTTTCAAGCTGATCCGTAAACAGGCTGGCAAGGCTGTTCCAGCATTTTGCTCAATTGGCACAGGGTCTGGTCTTGATGTGCTTGCAGCAGCAGAACTTCTAGGCGCAGAACGACTCGGTTTTACCGATCTGCAACAGGATGTTGTCGATGCGGCTGAACGGAATATCAGCCGGAATCTGACGGGTAAGGCAGTCCTGGAATATGGTGCAGGCGATCTGCTTTCTCCTTTGGTAGGTCAGCCAAAGTATGATGTGATTTATGAAAATCTGCCTAATGTGCCTTTGGCGGTTGATACTGAAATCAATGACAGCCGCAACAGTGGTCATTTCCTGGAAAAACGAGAGGAAGTGATTCCTGCATTGGTCCATGAGCAGATGCTTGATCTGCACTATTTGGCACTGGTTCAGGCAAAACAGTACCTCAATGAGGGTGGTGCTGTGTATTCAACATTAGGTGGGCGTGTGCCACTGGATGTTTTCAGGGAATTGGGCAGACTTGCTGGTTATCAGGCTGAGATTTTCACGTATACATGGAAAGTACAGGCTGAGGCAGAAGATGTTCTGACCGGCTACGCCAAACAGGAGGCAGACGGTCTGGGGCCATTCAATTTCTACCGTGCATCAGATCTGCAGAAGGCTTTTGCTGATATCGATGTTGAGACATCTGGTGTCAGGGCACTGGAACTTGAAAAATCACTGACTGGCAAGAAGTTGTCAGCAACACAGGCGCTTGCGGCATGGAAGCAGGGCGAAGTCATCGGTCATACCGTGGCAGTCCTGAAATCTTCACCGAAAGCGTAAGGGAACATCCATGAGAGACGAAGCAATTGAGCGCGTCATCAATGCGGCACGGTTGGTCCTGTCTGGCCGTGCGGCTGCAAAAGATGATGTTGGTGAGGAATCTGCCAAGATGCTGAATCTGGCCATTCCAGAGCCAACGGGGAATTTCACAAAAAGCAATTTCCCGATTACGGAATTCATTGGTGCCGCCTTACGGTATGGTACCGCTGAAACCCAGCCATTATTGGATGTCCTTGCCTCATCGTTGCCTAACCTGCCATGGAAATACAACTACGAGCCAAGAGAGGATATGCCGGATCTGGGGCTGAAGATGGCATGGGGGGAAATCATCGGGCCAGAGGCTCCTTATGTCTGTAACAGCTTCTGTTTCGGCTTTACCCTGATTGCTCCCAACAGTTTTTATCCAGCCCATCGGCATCCTGCCATTGAGCTTTATTATGTTCTTTCTGGTACTGCTGAGTGGACCCTTGAGGGCAAGACTACCCAACATAAGCCAGGTACATTTATCCTTCATCCATCAAATGCTGTCCATTCTATGCGGACAGGTGATGAGCCGCTCCTTGCCATGTACACCTGGAGTGGCGATGATGTCATTACTCTTTCCCAATACGACTGACCGTGGCAGCAGAATATACCTATCATGTTGACGGTGAGGACTTCTTATTTCGTCCAATCGAGCCGAAGGATAACCCTGTTATAGCTGGGGTTATCCGACGTGCTTTCGAAGAATTTGGTATTGCCAAAGTCAATACCCTTTACGATTCTCCTAAAACGGATGCCATGTATTCTGTTTTTCAGCAGAAAGGCGCTGCCTATTGGGTCGTCGAGTGGCGGGGAGAGGTCTGCGCTGGGTGCGGATACTTTCCGACCGATGGATTGCCAGACGGGATGGCTGAGGTTGAAAGGCTCTACTCCCTGCCCGCTGTCAGAGGGAAAGGGGTTGCTTCGGCATTGCTGACTTTTGTTGAGCGGCAGGTAAAGCTTGCTGGCTACTCAAGCCTCTATCTTGAAACAACCCATCGATTTTTCAACGCAGTCGTCCTGTACCGCAGACTGGGATACCAGCATTTGACAGCCCCCCTTGGTAACTGTGGTTATTCAAGAACAACGGTATTCATGAAAAAAGACCTGATTTAATCAGGAAAAAGGGCTGTGAATCTGGTGATTCACAGCCCCAAAAACTTTATTGCTTCTTAGCTAATATCAGAACCGATGGGTAATGCCCAGCTGGACTGCAGTTACGGAATCATTATGGAGTCCGCTGAGTGCTTCACCCTGTTCAGCAGTGCCATAGTCGGTATAGGCTGCAATACCGTAGAGCGATGTGCGTTTGGACAGTCTGTAGGTATAACCCAGCGAGTATTTGAAGGCATCATCTGTACCGTTGATTCCCTTATTGGAGAATTTGCTGACGTATTCGCTGCTCAAACGGTCCCACTGGACGGATGCATTCAAGGTGCCAGGACCGATGTCCCATGCCAGGCCAACCAGCAGATTGCGCTGTCGGCCATCCAGGCGGTCATCTGCTTTAAAGGTTGATGGTCCCTGATCACCAGTGGAAAGGTTGCCCTTCCATCCCTTGCTGTTGGTGTCTTCATAAGCGGCAGTCAGGCGCAGGGTATCACTGATACGGTAGCCCAGACCAATGTTCCAGACGCTTGAGTCGTTTGAATCTGGCAGGCGTGACCAGTTGGCGGTCGCAAAGAATGATCCATTGTCATAAGACAGGTTGACCGCATAACCGTCGTTGTTGGCATCAGATTTCTTCAGGTCACCGTAATGTGCGGTATCAATTGACTTCTTGTTGGTGTTGACGCCCAGCGAATAGGATGCCCCAAAACTGAAGCCATTCCAGTTTGGCGATTCATAGAGGATTGTATTATCGATGCGTGGCGCACGCTGAAGAGAGTAGATCTGTGTGCCAACGCCGACCTGTCTGAATGGATCAAATTTCTTGATGCTGAGGGTTGTCAGCTCATTGACACGGCCAATGATCGCCTTGCCGAAAGGACCCGCAATACCCACATTCGCTCCGCCTTCATAGCTTTTCTGATTGCCAGCCTTGCTTCCACGGTAACCCGCGGTGTTGGTGTTGCCAAGCGTACCGTCATTCAGGTCAAAGCGTTTTTCCAGTTGGAAGATGGCTTTGTAACCGCCGCCAAGATCTTCGATACCTTTGAAGCCGATGGCATTGTTTTCATTGTCTCCGAAGCGCAGATCTCTGCCGTTTTCCTTGACGGCGCCGATATCCAGTGTACCGTAAATAGTGACATTGTTTTGTGCATATGCAGCAGACCCAATCGAGCCCACCAATGCCAGAGCTAAAAGCGTTTTTTTCATTGTAGTCATTCCTTTTAATAGTGAAAGTTGCGAACTGATATCGCAAAGGTTCCTCTAGGACATGGCGGTTAGGCCATGTCCCTCCGCAGAAGCGGATGTTTCGGGCAACTGAAACAAGAGGAGAAAGCGTGTGTCAACAGCCAGTTGAATCGCAGTTAACTGAAAGGATGGTCACCGACATCGGAAGTCGGCAGACCGGAGGAAGGAAAGAAAGGTTGTGGGTGCAGAACGGCCTTTGGCTGAATCATTCTGTTTTCTTGAAATACTCATGAGATACCCACCTTAAACAACTTGTAATCATTTTCTGTAATCTATGCCGCCACTTGTTTTTATTTGTTGTGCGGTCCTTTTATTAATTATTTATCTAATCCCTATCGGAAAGATAGGTAATTGATGGATGAATCATAGGGGATGACATTCTCTTCCGTCAAATAAAAAATTGTCTTTGTTGTATTTTTGACTAATCCCATGGGATTGTAGGGATATGAAACCATTTTTCTTGGATAGAATGCCTACTATTTTAGTGGGAATATGGGGTAATCGAAAGGCAAATCTAGCTGAGAAGCGTTCGTCAGCCCTGTTGATAGACAAGATAAATAGATAAAAATGAAGCGTATAAAAATATTCTTGCCCGTTGTCGTGGCGGTGATTGCATTAGGAATCAATATCGGTATTCCTGATTCCCCATCACATCCTGTAGCAAACCATCGTTATTTTGCTGGTGTGTTGATTGCTCTGGGGATTGTGATGGCAGTGCTGGCTATTATTGCACTGATTTCAGAAAGGTTCCGGAATATCTATCAGATCAAAGCCCCTTTTTATGCTGGGGTACTCGCCTTTCTGTCGTTATTGGACATTTTGACGGTTAAGACTGCGACTTTACCAGTTTTGTATTTCCCATCACTGGACCGGATTTTCGGGGTATTGGTTGAAGATGCGGCATTTATTGGCACGTGTCTTCTGTATTCCCTGCGTCTTCAGGTATTTGGTTGGATTGGCGGCGCAGTAGCCGGTATTGCAACAGGTGTTGCTATCGGGTTTATCCCGGGGGTCAGGTATTGGGTGCATCCTTTGGTCCGTATTCTGGGGCCGATTCCATCCACGGCGTGGATTCCGCTGGTATTGGTCAGCTTTCCTGGTGTTGTCTTTGCCAGTGCTTTCTTGATTGCCTTGGCTGTCTGGTTTCCAACCACGGTGCTGACGATGAATGGCATCAACAATATCCAGAATGCCTATTTTGAAGTGGCATCCACCATGGGAGCGAGCCAGCGTTATTCCATTTTTCATGTAGGGATCCCAGCAGCGATGCCTCATATGTTCATTGGTTTGTTTAACGGTACCTGCTCCTCCTTCATCACTTTGGTGACTGCAGAGCTGATCGGTGCGAAATATGGCATCGGGTGGTACATCAACTGGCAGAAGGACATGATGGCTTATGCCCATGTCTATGCAGGTCTGATTGTCATGTCATTGATCTGCTATTTCATCATTACGTTGCTGTTCAAGGTAAGGGATAAGGTTCTGGTCTGGCAGAAAGGGGTCATCAAATGGTAAACGGTATTTCTATCGCAGGCGTTGGAAAGCGTTTTACAAATGTGCAGGGAGAAACCGTTCAGGCATTGTCAAATATCAATCTGGAGGTCCCGACAGGCTCATTCATTTCGCTGATTGGTCCTTCTGGCTGTGGTAAGTCGACACTGCTCCGTCTGATTGCCGGGTTGATTACTCCGGAAGAGGGAGCATTGACGCTGGATGGCAATCCGATTGAAAAACCAGGGAGCGACCGTGGTTTCATGTTCCAGCAGCACACGCTGTTTCCGTGGCTGACCATTCGGGACAATGTCGCATTCAGCCTGAAAGCCCAGGGTATCTATAAGGAAACCGCAGATCGGGTAGATGAGTTCATTGATCTGGTTGGACTGAAAGGGTTTGAAAAATATTATCCCCATCAGCTGTCAGGGGGGATGTGCCAGCGTGCAAGTCTTGCACGGGCAATTGTCAGTCATCCGAAAGTCTTGCTGCTCGATGAACCATTGGGGGCGCTGGATGCGTTCACAAGGATGAATATGCAGGACGAGCTGCTTCGTATCTGGAAAGAGCGGAATATGACCATGGTGATGGTGACACAGGATGTTGATGAGGCGATATATCTGTCCGATACCATTGTTGTCATGTCACCGCGTCCAGGCCGCATTACTGAAATTGTGAATGTCAACCTTAGCAGACCTAGGGCGCGCAGTCATCCAGACTTCCTGCGGTATCGAGGAAAGGTCCTGCAATTGCTCGATTTCGGCGGGCAGGTACAGGAACCAGAGTTCTATCTCTGATTGAAATAAGGTTGGTAATGAGTAAGCTGGCGAAAAAAGATATTGTTTTTACATGCTCAGATTGTGCGGTGTTGGCATGCAGGGAACGGAACGAGGAACATTATCCAAAATTCTGTCTGACAGATCATGTCGATGAAGAAAAACTGGAAAAGGTCATCCAGATTTACAAGAACAATGAGAACCGCACTGGAGAGATCTCAGTTCAGTCGGCTTGTCTTGAAGGTGAAACCTATGGACAGCTGACCCGTGTTGAGGAGACCATTGAATTTATCCGGCGCATGGGCTTCAAGTATGTTGGCATTGCATCGTGTGTGGGGCTGATGAAAGAGACCCGCATGTTCGTCAAGATCCTGAGAGCCTGCGGAATCAAGAGTTATACCGTTGGCTGTAAGATCGGTGCAACCGATAAATGCGAGGTCGGTGTGCCAGCTGAAAAGAAACTGAATGGCGGAACTGGACACGAATCGATGTGTAATCCGATCATGCAGGCAAAAGTACTTGAGGAAGAGGGAACAGACTTCAATATTGTTATCGGTCTTTGTGTCGGACATGACACCATGTTCCTGAAATATTCTCATGCCCCAACAACGGTGATGATTGTCAAAGACCGTATGATGGGACATAACCCAGTGGCGGCACTTTATACCGCGGAATCGATGTATTCGAAGTTCAAGAAAGAGCTGGAGTTGTAATCCGGCATCCTGACTTCGTGTGATGGATGGCGTTCATTGGCAAGCGTCGGTTGTTTCTCATCGGATTCAGGGGGGGTATTGGGATATCCTCCTTTTTTCTTGGGTAATCAAGATTATATGTCGATTTGAAATCCCTAAAAAGAGGGGGTTGTTCGCATGAAAAAAACTCTGTACTATAAATCCCATAAAATCACTAGGTAAACTAGGCAATAGGTAAAAGGAATGAATATCATACAGGCAATCGGCAATACGCCGTTGCTGTTTCTTGATGGTATTGCGCCATCAGGGCATGCAAAGATTTTTGCAAAAGCAGAATTCATGAATGCCAGTGGCTCGGTCAAGGACCGTGCGGCAGCAGCGATGATTCAGGAGGGTATTGCCAATGGGAAACTCACTTCGGGTAAGACTATCCTGGATGCAACCAGTGGCAATACCGGCATTTCATATGCGATGTTGGGTGCGGCATTGGGATTCAAGGTCAAGCTTTTCCTGCCGACCAATGCAAGTGCTGAACGTAAACAGATCATGCGGGCGTTGGGGGCGGAGATTGTTGAAACCGATCCTCTCGATGGTTCTGATGGGGCCTATCTCGCTGCTGTGGCTGAATATGACAAGGATCCTGAGCGGTATTTCTATCCAGACCAGTACAACAATCCTGCCAACTGGAAAGCTCATTTCAATGGCACGGGGCGTGAGATTTTTGAACAGACTCAGGGCAAAGTGACCCATTTCATCGCCAGCACTGGGACATCCGGTACCTTGATGGGGACTGCCAGACGCCTGAAGCAGGAAAACCCTGCCATCAGGGTTGCGGCGGTTCAGCCAGATTCCCCGATGCATGGGATTGAGGGAACAAAGCATATGGCAAGTACGATTCCGCCTGGCATCTATGATCCTTCCCTTCTCGATGATGTCGTCAAGGTCAGTACAGAAGAAGCGTATGACACAGCGAAAGAACTGGCGAAAAAGGCTGGTCTGTTTGTTGGCATCAGCAGTGGTGCCAATGTGGCAGGCGCTCTGAAATACGCGGAAAAGCTGGGGAAAGACGATGTCGTTGTCACCATATTATGCGACAACGGTTTCCGCTATCTGTCGACAGATCTCTGGGGGGCTTGAGATGCTTGAAATCACCGAAGCACAGAAACAGGCGATCGACGCTCATGGGGAGCGGACGTATCCCAATGAATGCTGCGGCATCATGCTGGGAGAGGTCCTGTCAGATGGCACCAAAGTCTTGAAGGAGCTGATTCCAGTCAACAATTCCCGCGAAGATGCGGAGCAGTATCACCGCTTTGAAATAAAGGCGGAAGAGCTGCTCAAGGCTGAAAAACTGGCAGCTGCGAAAAACCTTGATGTGGTTGGGTTCTATCACTCCCATCCAGACCATCCATCGAAGCCGAGTGAATATGACCGCTCTCATGCATTCCTGTTCTACTCCTACATCATCGTGGCGGTTGATCAGGGC
>CAZHQM010000063.1:0-8841 GCA_964534155.1 uncultured Oxalobacter sp. | reverse complement strand
GCGTAAACTGGGCATGGGGGGGGATTACCTTTCCGCTTTCACTGTCGGTGACCAGTTGCTGTGGGGTGCGGCAGAGCCACTCCGTCGTATGCTCCGCATCATTCTTGAAGGCTGATTGACCTGAAAATCTTCCAAACCCCTGTTGGTGCGACCGCAGGGGTTTTTTACTTGAAAACGGAACTGTCTATGGAATTCCAGAAACTTTCTGCCAGTGATAAGGCGGGTATCCAGACCATGTCAGCGATGGCGTCTGAAATCGTCAAGGATTATTACGATGACATTATCGGTCCCGCAATGAACGATTACATGATTCCCATGTTCCAGAGTGAGTCTGCGATTGCCGGACAGCTGAATGAGGGGTATCAGTATTATTTTGCGAAGTCCAATGATGCAAACATTGGGTTCTTTGCATTCTATCCACGTGGTGAGGCGCTGTATCTCAGCAAGTTCTATCTGTATGGGAATCAACGGGGTAAAGGCTATGGCCATAAGATTCTCGATTTTCTCATTGCGTCTGCCAAAGATCTGGGGCTCAAGGCGATTGAGCTCAATGTCAACCGAAGCAACCCAACGGTTGAGATTTACAAGAAGATGGGTTTTGTCATCATCCGAGAAGAAGACAATGAAATCGGCAATGGTTTCATCATGGATGACTATGTCTTTTCGCTGAGTGTCTGATTCAGATTCTGTCTGATTTTCTTGATGCTGTTGTTTTCAGCATTTGCACACTTTCCAATCTACCATCCAAAAAAAGCCACTGCTTGGGCAGTGGCTAAATTGGAGTCAATCAAGTGACAAGGGATTTAAAACGCTGTATCAGGGTTGGCCGCTGATCCATTAAAAAGTGTTTGGATTCCTTTCCGTCTATTGCTGTTTTCAGTTCAGGCAATCAGTGTGCGTATGATTGTCTGCATGGGGAGGGCAATGCATCCGCCAATCAATGCAAGCAGTGTTGCTGTCAGAATCGTCTTTTTCATGAGTCCCTCTTTGAAAAGATGCCGTTAGATTGCATCTTTTTATAAAAATAATGTATTACTGGAAATGTTAACATTTTATTTATAGAATAGCAATATCTTTTATAAATAAGGGGTGTTATGTGTGGTATAAAATATCGTTCGGAGGAAATATGAACATTGAGAAAATCCGAACGGAGAATCTTCGTACTTTGGCTGCAGAACTCGGTGGTGGGACAGCTCTTGCCCGTGCGGTGGGAAAACAGCGTTCTATGATCAGCCAGTGGATGAACAACAATGTGTCAAAGAGCACTGGTAAGCCGATTTTCATCAGCAGCCGTTCATGCCGTGAAATCGAACGGACATTGGGATTGCCTGAACGCTGGATGGACTCTGTCCAGGAGGATGTCGGCACCCAGATGAAGGCAAATGGTGTGATTGATCCCGCAGGGCGGGCTTATCGTGTTGTTCCGTTATACAACCGTCCTAAATGGGATAATATCGAAGTATTGGGCGAGCCGCTCGATTGGATGGCGTGCCCGGTGAGAAAACACTCAGACCGGACCTATGCCATGTTTGTCCAGGACAATGCCATGCTGAGCATGAATGGTATTGGCTCTCTGGAACGGGGTGAAATCGTGTTCATTGATCCTGAAGAACAGTGTCGGGATGGTGATCTTGTTTTTGCCACATCCACCGAATTCAAGATGGCATCCATCAAGCGTTATGTCGAGCAGGACGGCAGGGCCTTTCTGTATACCAGTAATCCATCCTGGCAGACACAGTGGATTGCAATTGATGAAACCATCAGGCTGCATGGCGTTGTTATTGCAAAGATAAACAAGATGCGTGATTGATTCATAATCTATAACTGATGGGTTAAAAAGCAGCGGCTGTTGATTTATAACGTCGCTGTTTATTTTTTTTGGGGGGCTGGAGATGCTATTGTCTTTGGCCCAGCAACCTTGATGCATGATTATTGGATAAATAGCCGGCAATAGACGGGTATAATCGCCTGATTGATTGGTTTCTCAGGACCGAATGGATCTGGGATGATGTCTTTGTGGAATAGTTTTCAATGAAGCGGATTGCACTGGGTATTGAGTATGACGGCACATCGTGGCGCGGATGGCAGAAGCAGCCAGACGGCAAGACGGTGCAGGATACCTTGGAAGCCGCTATCTTCAAGTTCACCCAGACTAAGATTTCAACGACCTGTGCCGGGCGGACAGATGCCGGTGTACATGCGACTGAGCAGGTGGTGCATCTGGATACCGAGATTGACCGAAAACCGATGTCTTGGGTGCGGGGGGTGAATGCCTGGTTGCCGCCATCCATTGCCGTGCGTTGGGCATGTGAGGTGCCTGGTGGAAAAGATGGTTTTCATGCACGGTCCAGTGCGGTACGCCGCCGTTACCGCTATCTTCTGTATAACAGCCCAGTCCGTTCGCCATTGTGGAAGAACCGTGCGGGTTGGGTGTTCCGTCCGCTGGATCTGGATCTGATGCGTAAAGGTGCGGAATATCTGTTGGGAGCTCATGATTTCTCGGCGTTCCGTGCGGCAGAGTGCCAGTCGATTACGCCATGGAAAACGATGTACAGTATCCAGATTGAGCGTGAGGGCAATCTGATTGTGTTCACGTTTGAGGCGAATGCCTTCCTGCATCATATGATCCGCAATATCGTGGGGTCATTGGTGTATGTCGGTAAAGGCAATCATCCGCCTGAATGGATGGCAGAACTGCTTGAGGGTAAAGACCGCTCGAAAGCGGCGCCGACTTTCATGCCTGATGGGCTGTATCTTTCCAAGATTTTCTATGATCCGAAATGGGGACTGCCCCAGCGTGAGGATGTTTTTCCCTGAATAATGATGACAAGAACCCGAATCAAGATCTGTGGACTGACCCGAGAAGAGGATGTGCAGTCCGTTGTCAACGCTGGTGCTGATGCGCTGGGGTTTGTTTTCTATCCGAAAAGCCCTCGGGCTGTGACAGCTCAGCGGGCAGCAGAGTTGACGGCATTGTTGCCACCGTTCACAACAGCTGTCGGTCTGTTTGTGAACGAGAAACCTGAGGTGGTTGCTGAAACGGCCAAGCTGGCGAATCTGTCGCTGTTGCAGTTCCACGGCGATGAGACGCCAGAGCAGTGTCATGCAGCGGCTGTTGCTTCAAATCTGCCTTTTATCCGTGCATTTCGTGTGAAACCTGATACAACGGCAGAGGATTTGTTAGAATATGAGGACATTTACCGTAACGCCAGTCCTTTGTTCAGAGGGCTTCTGCTGGATGTCTGGTCAGAAGCCTATGGTGGCGCAGGGAAGGTATTCAATTGGGAAATCGTATCAAAAGATATCGCTCATCGGGTCGTTTTGAGTGGTGGGTTGAACACACACAATGTAGCTGGCGCAGTTGAGAAACTGCGTCCATTGGCTGTTGACGTCAGTAGTGGTGTCGAGGCAGCCAAGGGCATCAAGGATTCTGGAAAAATCAGCTCTTTCATCGCAGCCGTCAGACAAGGCGATGCCGCTAAACAAGGCTGATTTGCCATCAAGAAAAATTTACGGCAGGTTTTATTCCCGCCTGCCATTCACGAAAGCATTTCATGGAAGCAAAAGATACACGCCCTTTCTATAGGGTTGAAGGCTATGACCAGCCTGATGCAAACGGTCATTTCGGACGTTATGGTGGTCTGTTCGTGGCAGAAACACTCGTCCACGCATTGGATGATCTCAAGAAAGCCTATGACCATTACCGCAATGATCCTGATTTTCTGGCAGAGTTCCGCTATGAACTGAAGCATTATGCTGGACGTCCGTCCCCAATCTATCATGCAGAACGCCTGTCTAAACAGCTGGGTGGTGCCCAGATTTATCTGAAACGTGAGGACCTGAACCATACCGGCGCACATAAGATCAACAATGTGGTCGGTCAGGCACTGTTGGCAAAACGCATGGGCAAGAAACGCATCATTGCTGAGACCGGTGCCGGTCAGCATGGTGTGGCGACTGCGACCATTGCTGCCCGCTATGGCTTGGAATGCCATGTCTTCATGGGCAGTGAGGACGTTGCCCGTCAGGCACAGAATGTCTACCGTATGAAACTGCTGGGTGCAGAAGTCATTTCTGTGACTTCTGGTTCCAATACCCTGAAGGATGCCCTGAACGATGCGATGCGTGACTGGGTTTCCAATGTCGAGGATACTTTCTACATCATCGGTACTGCTGCGGGTCCTGAACCATACCCTCGTATGGTCCGCGATTTCCAGTCTGTCATCGGTGAGGAATGTCTGGAACAGATGCCTGAGATGATTGGACGTCATCCTGATTATGTCACCGCAGCCTGCGGTGGTGGCTCCAATGCCATCGGTATTTTCTACCCATACATCGGTCATAAGGATGTGAAGCTGATTGGTGTGGAAGCGGCAGGTGAGGGTATCGCAACCGGTAAACATGCGGCATCCCTTTCCGCAGGTGTGGTCGGTGTCCTGCATGGCAACCGTACTTATCTCCTTCAGGATTCTGACGGTCAGATTATCGATACCCATTCTGTTTCTGCAGGGCTTGACTACCCAGGCATCGGTCCAGAGCACGCTTATCTGCGAGATATCGGTCGTGTTGAATATGTCGGTATCAATGATGATGAGGCATTGAATGCGTTCCATACCCTCTGTCGTGTTGAAGGCATCATTCCTGCACTGGAATCCAGCCATGCATTGGCGCAGGCAATCAAGATGGCACCAGACCTGCCAAAGGACAAGGTGATTCTGGTCAACCTGTCTGGTCGTGGTGACAAGGATATGCATACCGTTGCGAAACGCGCAGGTATTGAATGGTGATGTGACTTTTCCGTTTTGAATGTCACGTATTGAACAGAACAGATGAGATAGGAACAGAATATGTCACGCATTGAACAGAAACTGGAATCACTCAAGGCGCAGGGTAAAAAAGGGCTTGTGCCTTTCATCACCGCGGGTTATCCAACCATTGCACAGACAGTCCCACTGCTGCATGCTTTGGTCGAAGGCGGTGCAGATATCATTGAGGTTGGTATGCCATTCTCCGATCCGATGGCGGATGGTCCAGTCATCCAGCGCTCTTCAGAAATCGCTCTGGCGAATGGGATGACTACAAAGCAGGTGCTGGAACAGGTTGCGGAATTTCGTCAGACCAATAAAGATACACCGATTGTCCTGATGGGGTATGCAAACCCAATCGAGAACATGGGGCGTCAGGTATTCGTTGATGCTGCTGCAGCGGCAGGCGTGGATGCGGTGCTTGTTGTGGATTATCCACTGGAAGAAGCAGATGAATTCTCTGCGATGCTCAAGGCAAAAGGTATGCAGATGATTTTCCTGCTGGCACCGACTTCAGTCGATGAACGTATCCGTCAGGTCGGTCAGGTCGGCGGTGGCTACATCTACTATGTCTCCCTCAAGGGGGTTACGGGCTCTGCCAATATGGATGTTGCTGAGGTCAAGTCACGCATTGAGAAGATCAAGAGCATCATCTCCCTGCCGGTTGCGGTTGGTTTTGGTATCCGTGATGCAGAGACCGCCCGTACCTTGGGGCAGACTGCTGATGCCGTCATTATCGGCAGCCGTATCATCCAGTCCATTGAAGAAGCGGGTTATGCGAATGCAACTGACGCAGTCAAGGCATTCCTGAAACCGATCCGTCAGGCGTTGGGTTGAAATAAATCAGATTTTTAGCGTTATTGGCCGTCATGGGGTATCATTACACCTTTGACGGCTTTTGCATTCCCATGGAGTGCAGGCAGACTGCGGTGATCGGCATCGCAGCCAGTCACATCAGGAGAAAATATGAGTAGTTGGCTCGACAATACAGCACCACCAAGCATCAAGAACCAGGCAAACCAGCGTCGTGTGCCTGCAGGTCTCTGGGTGAAATGTCCATCCTGTGATGCAGTGCTGTACCGCACTGATCTGGATTCCAATGTCCGTGTCTGTCCACAGTGCAGTCACCATATGCGTATCCGTGCCCGTGAACGCATGAATCTGTTGCTGGATATCGAAGGACGCTATGAAATCGGTCATACCGTGGGTCCTGTCGATTCACTCAATTTCAAGGACAGCAAACGCTATCCTGACCGTCTGCAGGCTGCGGAAAAGGCAACCGGTGAAACCGATGCCCTGATTGTTCAGGGCGGTACCATCAATGGCCTGCCAGTTGTGGTTGCCTGCTTTGAATTCGAATTCATGGGTGGCTCCATGGGGTCTGTGGTCGGCGAGCGCTTTGTCCGCGGTGTCCGCACTGCGATTGCCCGTAAAGTGCCTTTCGTCTGTATCACAGCATCTGGCGGTGCCCGTATGCAGGAAGGTCTGCTCTCCCTGATGCAGATGGCAAAAACCAACATGAGCCTGACCAATCTCTCTGCGGCAGGTCTGCCTTTCATCACCGTGCTGACTGACCCAACCATGGGCGGTGTCTCTGCTTCTTTCGCTTTCATGGGGGATATTGTGCTGGCAGAACCAAAAGCACTGGTCGGTTTTGCTGGTCCTCGCGTCATTGAACAGACAGTCCGCGAAAAACTGCCTAAAGGTTTCCAGCGTTCTGAATTCCTGCTCGAAAAAGGTGCGGTTGACCGTATCATCGACCGACGCGAAATGAAGACCGAGCTGTATGAACTGCTGTCGATGCTTTCTGGGAAAGTCAAGGCAGCCTGATAGGACTTTTCTCTTCACTTGATAAATGAACGCCTGTTCGGAAAGATCGGGCGTTTATTTTTTTGAATCACCGGTAACCAGTCAAAGGTTTTGGAAATGACAGCAGTACAGCAGACTGCCAGCGAAAATAAACGCACATTGGCACAGTGGGTGGAACGTGTGGAAGCGATGCATCCGCAGAACATCGCATTGGGATTGGACCGTATCCGCTTGGTGAAAGACCGGCTGGATCTGGTTTTCAACTGTCCGATTGTCATTGTGGGGGGGACCAACGGTAAGGGTTCCACCTGTGCGATGCTGGAAACCATCTGGATGACAGCCGGTTATCGGGTTGGACAGTACACATCGCCACATATCCATCATTTCAATGAACGTATCCGCATCAATGGCAGGATGGTGGACGATGAGGCGCTCGTCAGTGCATTTGAGGCGGTTGAGGCAGTCAGGGATGACGTGCCACTGACATTCTTCGAATTCACCACACTGGTTGCGATGAAGCTCTTTGCGGATGCTGGGCTGGATGTGGTTGTGCTTGAGGTTGGCTTGGGTGGCAGGCTCGATGCCGTCAACCTGTTGGATGCAGATGTTGCGATTGTCACCAATGTGGACATCGACCATGTGGCGTTTCTGGGCGATACCAAGGAGAAGATCGGTTTTGAGAAAGCAGGCATCTATCGCAAGGGGCGGACAGCGGTTTACGGTGAGGCGAATCCACCACAGTCACTGCTTGATCATGCATCTGAGATCGGTGCTGACCTGAAATGCTACGGCAAGGATTATGCAGGCGAGAAAGACGGTGATGTCTGGCACTATCGAGGCCCCAATGGTTCAAAGCTCTGGGACCTGCCATTGCCAGCCCTGTATGGTGAACGCCAGATTGTGAATGCCGCGACTGTGCTGACAGCAGTACATGAGTTGCAGGGGCGTCTGCCCGTCTATATCGAATCCATTGCTGAGGCATTGAGGAATGTCCGGTTGCCTGGGCGTTTTGAAACCATCGGGCAGGATCCATTGACCATCATCGATGTCTCGCATAATCCCCATGCCGCTGAGGTGCTGGCAGGCAATCTGAAGGCATTGCCCTGTGCAGGCAGAACACTGGCGGTCTATGGTGCGATGGCAGACAAGGATATCGATGGTGTCATTGCTGTGCTGAAAGACCAGATTGATGCGTGGTATGTCTCCAATCTGCCGTTGCCACGTGCGGCAGATGCTGAAATGCTGCGCCAGAAACTGCTGGCGTCGGGTGTGCCGGATGGACAGATATCTGTTTTTGAAAAAGCCGAGGATGCCCTGCAGAGCGCACAGAAAAACGCCCTGAAAAATGATAGAATAATCGCATTTGGATCATTCTGGGTTGTCACTGGCATAACACAGGGTTGAAGCTGAAGATTCCTCACAGCCATTACTGTTTGCATGAGCCTTTTTTCTTTTTTCCGCCGCAAGGGGGCGCAGGATAAAAACCAGTCCGCTGGGCATGGAAGCTCCGCTGTGCCAGAAAGGGTTGGCAGACGCACCAGCATGGCGGACCCAGCACTGGCTGATCCAGAACTTCCTGAAAAAAGAAGGGCACGCCGTCGCCTGATCGGCTCGGTGATTCTTGTTGTCCTCGCACTGGTGATATTGCCGCTGGTGTTTGAGTCGACCCCACAGAAAACCAATCCAAACCTGGTTGTTGATGTCAATACCAGGGCTCCATCTTCCGGAAAAGCTGAACCTCAGTCTGCACAGGCTCCAGTGGAGGCAGGTCCACCTGTAGAACAGGCGGCATCGTCCGCACCAGAACCTGTGCCAGCACAGGCTGATGCAGCTCCAGAGCCAGTGAAAGATGCGGCTCCTGCTGACCGCGGTTCAGAAAAAGACCGTGCGGCAGCCAAGAAGGCTGAGAAAGAACGTGCGGATGCCAAGGCGAAGGCGGAGAAGGAACGCGCTGAGAAAGAACGCGCAGCCAAGGCGAAAGCAGAGAAGGAACGTGCTGAGAAAGAACGCGCAGCCAAGGCGAAAGCAGAGAAGGAACGTGCTGCTGCCAAGAAGACCAAGGGCAAGACAGCAGGTGATCCGATTGGACAGATGATTGCAAATAAGGCAAAACGCCGCTGATGACAGCGGTCATGGAACGGATGGAGTCACGTTGGCCTGGTTTGACATAAGGCTGCAGCAGGGGCCGGATGTCAAACCAGGTCAACGGGGCTCCATCCGGTCCATG
>CAZHQM010000062.1:0-8886 GCA_964534155.1 uncultured Oxalobacter sp. | reverse complement strand
GACGTTTATCTGACCCTGAATATCACTGAAGGCGACCAGTACACCGTCAATGAGTTTCATATCGAGGGCGAGACTTTCGGTCGTGAAGAAGAGCTCATGGCATTGATTGAGCTGGAAAAGGGCGAACTGTACTCAGCAGAAAAACTGACGGCTTCCACCAAGAAAATCTCCGAATATCTGGGGAATTTTGGTTATGCCTTTGCCAATGTCAATCCACAGCCTGAGGTTGATAAGGAAAACAAAGAAGTCTCCTTTACCATCTTCATTGATCCAGGCAAACGTGTTTACGTCCGCCATATCAGCATCGTCGGCAACAACAAGACCCGAGATGAAGTCATCCGTCGTGAATTCCGACAGATGGAAGGTTCCTGGTATGACGGCAAGAGCATCAAGCGTTCTCGTGACCGTGTTGACCGCTTAGGTTTCTTCACCAAGGTTGAAGTTGAGACGCCAGAAGTTCCAGGTACTGTCGATCAGGTTGATGTCAAACTGAAAGTCGAGGAAAAACCAACCGGCAACCTGATGCTGGGTGCAGGTTTCTCTCAGGAAGATAAACTGCTGCTGTCTGGTTCCATCGAACAGGATAACTTTGCCGGGACAGGTAATGACGTTGCTCTGAGTATCAATACCAGCCATCGTTACAGAACCATCTCCCTGACTCAGACAACTCCATACTTCACAGATGATGGGGTCAGCCGTCGGTATGAGATTTTCTACCGCACAGTCCGCCCACCATTGATCAATGACAGTGACTATAAGGTCACAACCATTGGTGGTAACGTCAGGTTCGGTGTGCCGGTTACTGAAATCGACCGAATCTTCTTTGGTATCGGTTATGAATATACCCAGCTTGATATCTATGACGACAGCCCTCGTCGTTATGTCAAGTTTGCACAGGATTTCGGTAACATCAAGGTCGATAAGAATGGTTATCCACTCGAGGAGGCAACTGTCGATGCCTATGCAGTTCCATTGACGGCGGCATGGCAGCGTGACAGCCGAGATTCTTCCCTGATTCCAACCAAGGGTCGATATCAGAAGGCCAACTTCGAAATCTCTCTGTTGGGTGATATGAAGTACTACAAAGGTTCCTATCAGCACCAGTATTTCTGGCCGATTGGCAATGGCGGTACTTTTGGTCTGAACGGTATGATTGACTACGGTAAGGGACTTGGTGGTAAGGCTTACCCAATCTTCAAGAATTTCTATGCAGGTGGTATTGGTACCGTCCGCGGTTATGAAGGTTCATCCATGGGGCCGGTCGAACGCGATAGAGACGGTGACCGTGAATATCTTGGTGGTACCAAACGACTCGTCGGTAATGCCGAATTCCAGTTCCCAATGTTCGGTGGGCTTGAAGGTGACAGGACACTGCGCTGGTTCGCATTCGTCGATGGTGGTAATGTCTGGGATGAAGATACCAACTATGATCTTGGTGACCTGAAGTTCTCTGCTGGTGTCGGTATCAGCTGGCTGTCACCGATTGGTCCTCTGAAACTCAGCTATGCAGTACCATTGAATGCTGATAGTACTGATAAGAAAGAATCATTCCAGTTCCAGCTGGGCACAGGTTTCTAAAAAAAGTGGCATAATTAAACTGTTATTTAACAAACGGAGAAGTACCGTGAAAAATCTCTTTAAATCAATTCTGAGCTCTAAAAAATGTGCAGCACTGGCATTCTGCCTGTGTGCATTTGGTCTTGCTCACGCACAGGAATACCGTGTCGGGTATGTTGATGCTGATAGGATTTTGAGTGAATCTGCTCCAGCGAAGGCGGTTGAAAAGAAACTGGAAAACGACTTTTCAAAACGTCTCAACGATTTGCGGGAAACCCAGTCTCGTCTGAAAGCAAAAAGTGAAAAACTCGACAAGGATCTGCCAGTCCTGTCTGAGTCTGAACGTCTGAAACGTCAGCGTGAACTGGCTGATATGAGTCAGGACTTCCAGCGTAAACAGCGTGCATACCGCGAAGACCTGATGCAGCGCAAGAATGAAGAATATTCCAAGGTTGTTGACCGCGCTAAGAAAGAAATCGAAAAGATTGCGAAATCAGAAAATTATGACCTGATTGTCAACGAATCCGTCTATCATTCTCCACGTGCTGATATCACTGAAAAAGTCCTGAAAGCACTCAGCAACTAATCTGAAAATCAGCATGACAATTAAACTCCAAGAACTGGTTGACCGCTTCGGCGGTCAACTGATTGGTGATGGGAGTCTTGATATTGCCGGTTTCGCACCATTGACCGATGCCAACAGCGACAGTATTACTTTCCTGACCAATCCAAAACTGCGTAACGAAGTCAGCACCTGTAAGGCAGCTGCGCTCATCATCTCCCCAAAAGATAACCAGATAGTCGGCGATCTCTTTGCGGGTTCCCGTATTGTTGCACCAAATCCATATGCCTACTTCGCCCGTGCGGCCCAGCTCTTCCAGAGTATGAAAGAGGCTCCATTGGTGCCAGGCATTCATCCAACCGCCTGTGTGGATCCGACTGCTGAGATTTCACCAAGCGCCACAATCGGTCCATTTGTAACGATTGAAGCTGGCGTAAAGATCGGAGACAACTGCCATATCGAGGCAGGCTGTTTCATTGGCAGAAATGCCAAGGTCGGTGCAAGTTGCCATTTCTTCCCACGTGTCGTCTTCATGTACGAATGTGAAATCGGTGAACGTGGTGTCCTGCGCCCAGGCTCTGTCATCGGCTGCGAAGGCTTTGGCTTCGCAAATGACAATGGTGTCTGGATCAAGATTCCACAGACAGGACGTGTCATCATCGGCAACGATGTCCAGATTGGTGCCAACACAACCGTTGACCGTGGTGCATTGGCTGATACCGTTGTTGAAAACGGCGTCAAACTGGATAACCAGATCCAGATCGGTCATAACTGCCATATCGGTGAAAACTCTGCGATGGCAGGATGTGTCGGTGTAGCTGGCAGCGCGACATTCGGTAAGAACTGTACAGTCGGTGGCGCAGCAATGATTGGCGGTCATCTGACCATTGCAGACGGTGTCCATGTCACCGCATCCAGTGTGGTACAGAGCTCCATTGAAAAACGGGGTGTCTATTCTGGTTTCTATCCATTGGCGCCACACCGTGACTGGGAAAAGAGTGCCGTACTGATCCGCAGACTGGGTTCTATGCGCGATAAGATCCGCGAACTTGAAAAAACAATCCAAAACTTAACCAATAAAGACGAAAACGCAAAATGAACACATTGAATATCCATCAGATCCGTGAACTTCTTCCTCATCGTTATCCAATGCTGTTGGTTGACAAAGTCCTTGATTGGGAAGCTGGCAAGAAAATCGTTGCAGTCAAGAACGTGACCGCTAATGAACCATTCTTCAATGGTCATTTTCCAGAACATCCAGTGATGCCTGGCGTGCTCATCATCGAAGCAATGGCACAGGCTGCTGCAATCTTTGCTTTCATGTCTTATCAGAGCAAACTGGATAAAGATGCTATCGTCTATTTCGCAACCATCGACAATGCTAAATTCAAACGCCCAGTTGAACCAGGTGACCAGCTGATCATGGAAGCAGAGCTGCTGCGTAACGCAAGAGGCATGTGGAAATTCAAGACCCGTGCACTCGTTGATGGCCAGCTCGCTGCTGAAGCTGAACTGATGTGTGCAATCCGGGGCGGTGTCGTTGCCCAGAAAGCAGAATCCTGATGGCAATTCATCCAACAGCGATAATCGACCCACATGCTGAAATCGACAGCACAGTGGAAGTCGGTCCATACAGTGTCATTGGTCCTAATGTCAAAATCGGTGCAAGAACCCGTATTGCATCCCATGTTGTCATTGAAGGCCATACCACCATCGGTGAAGACAACAATATTTTCCAGTTCGCCTCTTTAGGCGGTATGCCACAGGACAAGAAATTCGCTGGCGAAACCACCTATCTTGAAATCGGTAACCGCAATACCATCCGCGAATTCTGTACCTTCAATGTGGGTACTGTTCAGGATGATGGTATTACCAGACTGGGTGATGACAACTGGATCATGGCGTATGTCCATCTGGCACATGACGTCAAAGTAGGCAGCCACACCATCTTTGCAAACAATGCGCAGCTGGCAGGGCATGTCCATGTAGGTGACTGGGTCATTCTGGGCGGTTTCACCCTGATCCATCAGTTCTGCCGGGTTGGTGCCCATGCAATGACCGGTTTTGGCTCGCATATTTCACAGGATATTGCACCATTCCTGATGGTCTCCGGTTTACCAACGACAACCTACGGTATCAATACAGTTGGTCTGCGTCGTCGTGGCTTTACCTCCTCTCAGATTACCGACATCAAGCGGGCATACAAGACCGTTTACCGTTCAGAACTTTCTCTGGAAGAAGCCAAGGCAAAACTGCTTGAAGATGCAAAAGCTTCTGAAGAAGCGGGAGATTATCTCCAGCAGATGCATGCATTCATTGCAGGAACTGAACGCGGACTCCTGCGCTGATCTATCAAGTCACGCAGCAGCAAAAGGATAAGGGCATGAAGAAAATCGCCATGGTAGCAGGGGAAGCCTCTGGTGATATCCTTGGTGATGCAATTCTGAGTGCCCTTTGTCCAAAAATCCCTGATGCCATGGTGCATGGTATTGGCGGTCCCCGTATGTTGAAACATGGTTTCAACAGCGATTGGCCAATGGAAAAACTGGCTGTCAATGGGCTTTTCGAGATTCTGGGGCATTACTGGGAACTCAGAGGCATCCGGAATTCACTCCGCGATCAGATCATTGCCGAAAAGCCAGAAGTCTTCGTTGGCATTGATGCCCCTGAATTCAATCTTGGGCTGGAAGTCCAGTTGCGTGAAGCGGGTGTCAAGACTGTTCATGTTGTTGGTCCATCCGTCTGGGCGTGGCGGAGCGGGCGTATCAAGAAAATCGCCAAGGCAGTATCCCGCATTCTGGTGCTTTTCCCATTTGAAGAAGCCATTTACCAGAACGCAGGCATTCCAGTCACCTGTATCGGTCATCCTCTTGCTGAGAACATTCCGATGCAGGTCAGCACGGAAGAAGCCCGTAACGAACTGGAACTCGATAACAGCAGGCCTGTTGTGGCAATCCTGCCTGGCAGCCGCATGTCAGAGCTGAAATACAACAGCGTTTCTTTCATTCAGGCTGCTGAAATACTTCTCAAGCGGGAACCCTCCCTGCAGTTTGTCATTCCAATGGCAGGGGAGCGGCAGCATAATTTCTTCCAGAAACTGCTTCAGGAGAACCATCTCGACCATCTGCCACTGAAGATTATTTCTGGACAGTCCCAGAAAGCCATCGCATCTGCAGATGCTGTCTTGGTGGCATCTGGAACCGCAACACTTGAAGTGGCACTGTTGAAGAAACCAATGGTGATTGGTTACCGTCTTATGCGTGCGACCTGGGAAATCGCCCGTCATATCGTCAAGCCACCGGTCGGTCTGCCTAACATCCTTGCAGGCGAAATGCTTGTGCCGGAACTCCTGCAGCATGATGCAACAGGGCAGAAGCTGGCAGATGCCGTCTGGTACCAACTGACCGATGAAAAGAACCGCCAGAATCTGCATCAGCGGTTCACCGACATCCACCATTCGCTCCTGCGTAACATGGCAGAAACCAGTGCAGAAGCCATCCTTGATGTCATCAAAAATGGCTGACACCCAAACACTTCCTCTTTTTGCGGAAGATATAAATCCAAGTGAAATCATCTGTGGCGCAGACGAAGCAGGCAGGGGACCTATTGCGGGACCGGTCTATGCGGCAGCAGTCATTCTTGATCCAGACAATCCGATTGAAGGACTGAGAGACTCAAAGAAGCTCTCAGAAAAACAGCGGGATGCTTTGGCACCCATCATCAAGGAAAAAGCCAGGGCATGGGCAATCGCATCATGCACCATCGAAGAAATCGATGAACTGAATATCCTCTGGGCATCCATGCTGGCGATGAAGCGGGCTATTGAAGCCTTATCGGTATCGCCGACCAAGGCACTCATAGACGGCAACAGAATTCCTAAAGGGTTGGCGATTCCTGCAGAAGCCATCGTCAAAGGCGATGACAAGGTACTGGAAATATCAGCGGCTTCGATTCTTGCGAAAACAGCAAGAGATGCAGTCATGCTTGACCTGCATGCCCAATACCCAGAATATGGTTTTGACAGGCATAAAGGTTACCCAACCGCCTATCATCTCCAGCAACTTGAACAATTCGGTATCACACCTGTTCATAGACGCTCCTATGGACCAGTGCGCAAGATACTTGAAAAACAGCATCAGAAAGAAGACTGAATCATGGATATGCAATTCCTTGCCCCTCAGGGCAGACCAGTGGATTTACGAACTGTGCAATGGCATCAGAAACTGAAACTGCTCGTGACAGCCCCTCATCCAGATGATTTTGATGCAATCAGTATCACCCTGAAACAGATGCAGCGGGCAGGGCATGAACTGTATGCAGTCATTGCTGAGACAGGGAGTGGCATTGATAAGGTTTATGGCGCAGGCATGACCCAGCAGGACAGGACCCAGCTCAGGAACAGAGAACAGCGTGCCAGTCTCGCATTCTTTGGCCTGCCAGAAAACCGCTATCAGATTCTGGCATTTGAGAATGCATCAGACGATCAGATTGTCTACACAGAAAAGAACATCCAGACACTCGAAAAGATTGTCCGGGATATCCAACCAGACATGCTTTTCATGCCGCACGGCAACGATACCAACCGTGCCCATCGGGATATGTACCGCATGATGCAGAACATTGCCCAGCGCATGGAGTGGCCGATTGCCTTGATGCTCAACAGCGATGTCAAGACAGTCGACATGCGCAAGGACTATTTTGTCGCCTTTGATAAAGACGAAGCAGACTGGAAAGCAGAACTCTTGCGCCACCATGATTCCCAGCATCAGCGTAATCTTCGTGACAGGGGGCATGGATTCGACGACCGGGTATTGATGCTCAATGAGCGGACAGCAAAAGGGCTGGAACTCGCCCAGCCCTATGCCGCATCATTTGAAATCGAGATCTGCGATTAAGATCGCAGTCATTTAGCCCGTGGTTGCATCTTGCTGATAATCGCAGTCGAGATTTCCTCAATCGATTTGGATGTTGATGACAGGTAAGAAACACCATTCATCATCATCATCATTTCTGCCTGCGCGACTTCATATTTGCAGTTGCTCAGTGAAGCATAGACGCTGTTCGGACGGCGTTCGTTCCGTACATCCGCCAGTCTCTCCGCCTGGATTGTCAGCCCAAACAGTTTATGTTTATGGGCATTCAGGCTTGCAGGCAGCAGCTTCCGGTCAAAATCTTCTGGAATCAGCGGGTAGTTCGCCACTTTCAGACCATACTGCATCGCCAGATAAAGACTGGTCGGCGTCTTGCCACTCCGTGAAACACCGATCAGGATAACATCTGCCTCGTCCAGATTGGCATCCGAAATACCATCATCATGCGCAAGCGTGAAGTTGATCGCCTCCATACGGAGCTTGTACTCTTCATTCTCCATATTCTGATGGCTCAGGCCGATTTCCTGCTTCGGAGAAATTCCCAGTTCCCGTTTCAGTGGCTCAACAAAGGGTTGGATAACATCCAGATGCAGTGCATGTGCCAGCCGGACCTCAGAAACCAGCTCCTCAATGACCAGAGTGGAAAACACGATTGGTGGGATACCGGTCCGGTCATATTCAGCCTGGATCTTCAAACGGGCCTGTTGCGCTTTCTTGAAAGTATCAACAAAAGGAATATAGATTCTGGAATAGTTCATATTGAACTGGGAAAGAACCGAGCGCGCCAGAGCCTCTGCGGTAATCCCCGTACCATCAGAAACGATATAGACAGTTCTCGAAGGAATATCCTGTTGCATAGTCATGAATCCCGAAGAAATAAATCCTGAAAAATTTATTGTAAAGTAAAGCGCAAATAATGAAAAACACGCTCATCAAAGCAGTACAATAATCATGTGATATACCGTTCTTCGCATGTTGGATTTTCAAAAAGCCAATACTGCCGTCCATAACAGTAGAATGCTGCATCAGGAGGATAAAATGTCCGAAGTCATGTCAAATGCTATTGATAAACAGACAGCCTATGTGATTCCTTTCGACCAATTACGCATGGCAGATGTGCCTATCGTTGGTGGGAAAAACGCTTCCTTAGGGGAAATGATCA
The DNA here is from genome assembly GCA_964534155.1 of uncultured Oxalobacter sp. Lineage (GTDB taxonomy): Bacteria > Pseudomonadota > Gammaproteobacteria > Burkholderiales > Burkholderiaceae_D > Oxalobacter. Next base: position 734 of record CAZHQM010000062.1, on the reverse strand, counting down.
GCCAGTTGCAGGGGCAGGGTGTCCGTGTGCCAGATGGATTTGCGACAACAGCCAAGGCATTCCGGGATTTCATGGCATATGGTGCAGAAAGTGGCGAAACCCTTGCCCAGCGTATTGAGAAGCGTCTGGCTGGTACCGATATTGATGATGTATGGGCATTGTCTGAGGCAGGAACAGAAATCCGTCAGTGGATTGTAGATGCACCATTTCAGCCTGAACTTGAAAAAGCGATTCTTGACAGTTATTTCGCTATGGTCAGAAGCGTATCCAATGTCGATATTTCTGTCGCTGTCCGCTCTTCCTCAACCGTAGAAGACCTGATTGGTGCATCTTCTGCGGGGCTGCAGGAAACTTTTCTGAACATTGTAGGTCCTAACAATGTCCTACAGGCAGTCAAACTTGTCTTTGCCTCCCTGTACAGCGACCGTGCAATCTCCTACCGCCAGCAGAGAGGATACAACCATACCGATGTTGCACTGTCTGCCGGCATCCAGCGTATGGTCCGTTCTGATCAGGCTGCGGCAGGCGCCATGTTCACATTGGATACAGAATCTGGTTTCCGTGATGTCGTCTTCATCACCTCCAGCTATGGCCTGGGTGAAACAGTCATGCAGGGGGCAGTCAATCCTGATGAGTTTTATGTGCATAAACCCATGCTGGAAAAAGACAAGATGGCGATTATCCGCCGGTCTTTAGGCGCGAAAAAAATCCAGACGGTTTATACCGAAGAGAAG
>CAZHQM010000061.1:0-8950 GCA_964534155.1 uncultured Oxalobacter sp. | reverse complement strand
GCCAATAAGGTCAGTGATGCTTTTTGCAATGTTTGACATGATAACTCCTTGAAAATTAATGATTATTAATATCTAAAAAATAAAAAACAGGTAAAAAAATCCCTACCCATTGCAATCAGGAATGGGGCATTTATAAATTTGTATTCAGATTACATAATTGCAGTACGATTCCGCAGACTCTCCTGCAACCAAATCCTCCAATGTGACACTGTCCAAATAATCGTTAATGGTTTTATTCAGACCTTCCCAGAAATGGACAGTTGTACAGGATTCATAGCGGTCACAGTGATTGGGGGTGCTTTCAAGACACGAAACACAGGCGAAATTACCTTCAATAGGTTTCAGGATATCTCCGACTGTGTAGTCTTGGGGTTGTCTGGCAAGACGGTATCCACCTCGAGATCCTCGGACACTTTGGATTAGTCCGGCTTTCCCAAGTGCGGAAGCTATCTGTTCAAGATATTTCAGTGACACATCCTGACGGATAGAGATATCTTTCAACGAATGATATCGGTCTTTCCCGTTCTGGGCAAGATCGATCATGAATCTGAGGGCGTAGCGTCCTTTGGTAGATATTTTCACTTTGAAACTCCCAAACAAATGCAGCGATATGCTGATGTCGTTGAGTATGATTATACTAATTACCCAGTAAAATGATAGGATTTGTTTCCTATTATTCCACTGGGAATTGAAAAGTGTTGTATTTACCCAATGCCTATGTGTTTTGTGGGAATTTGGTAAACGCTCTGTTTAGGCAAAGAACACCGCTGTCAATTTTGAATTGAGACGGGGTATTTACTTGTTGTTGGTGGGCAATGGCTCAACGGTGGCATAACGATTCCGCTGGCGCTCCAATTCAATCGCTTTTTGCTGCCAATTATTTGCCAATGCAATATTCTTTTTCTGTCCCAGTTTGCCATCTCTGTAAACATCAGAGAGGTATTCCATGGCAGATGTATTGCCTCTCTCAGCACTTTTTTTCAACCAGGAAAGAGCTTGGGAATTGGTTGCCTGTACGCCTGCTTTGGATAGTGCCTCAGGTTGTTGGATGTAAAGAATGGCCAGATTGTACTGGGCAGAGACATTGCCCTTCTGTGCGGCAGTTGTAAAGAATTTTCCTGCTTTCACAGGATCCATTTCTACGCCAGACCCTTCAAGGTAGGCCATTCCCAGACTGTTTACAGCTTTTATTGACCCTCTGTCTGCCGCGACGGTAAACCATTTAACAGCCATTGCGTAATTCTGGGAGACTCCATGTCCAAGCTGATACATCTGTCCAAGGTTGTACATAGCCTGGACGTTTCCCTGTGCTGCAGCTGCCTCGTACCATTTTTTGGCTGATGTGTAGTCTTGAATCACACCATTGCCACTGTCATAAAGATATCCAAGATTGTTCTGCGCTGGGGCATATCCCTGCTCAGCTGCTTTTGTATACCAGCTGGCGGCCCGGCTCTCATCCCGTTCAACCCCTTGCCCCAGTTCGTACAGCTGGGCTAGAGCTGCCTGTGCTGGTGCGTATCCTTGGTCAGCGGCCAGGTAGAACCATTTAGCAGCTTCCATCAGATCTTTTTTCCCAGAACCTTTTTCACTGTATCGCTGCCCCAGAGCTAATTGAGCTTTGGCACTGCCATTTCCTGCGGCCTTTCGATACCATGTGTCAGCTTGGGTTTTATTGGCAGAAATGCCAATCCCTTTTTCATAACAGAATCCCAACTTGTATTGGGCATTGGGAATATTCGCTTTTGCAGCACGGGTATACCAGGAAAAGGCTTCCGTTTGGTTTTTTGCTACACCGACGCCTTTTTCATAAAAATAGCCGACATACAGTTGGGCATATGAATGATTGAGATTCGCAGCCTTGAGATACCAGTCAAATGCCTTGGTTTGGTCTGTTGTAACACCGAGCCCCATGCTGTACATGTTCCCCAATGCCATCAGGGCATTGGCGTCACGCTTTTCAGCGTCTGCGAGAAGGAGAGGAAGGGCCTTTGTATAGTTCTTCGCCTTGTACAGGGTAATTCCGGTACTTTCCTGCTGGACAGCGTTCTCCTGAACTGGATTGTTCTTGATCTCAGATGCATACAGATTACTGCCTAGGGCAAGGGGAATTGACACACATAACCCAAGAAATAATCTTTTGCAGGAAAGGGAATCTAAAGACCTCATGGTGCGACAGTAGAAAGTAAACAGGACTGATACATATCATATCAGGCATACGGTTACAAATGAATCAAAGACACAGCTAGTTCGGAATGTGGGGTAAGAGAAGGTAACCAATCATATGTCCTGTCTCCTGGAACAGGAATTGAAGAGAATCGCAACGTGAAGTAGGGGTTGGGGATGAGTAAGCATCAATACCAACATCCCCTGCGATGGCAATGGCTCTTTTCATATGGAACGGATCACTGACAATAATGGCGTTCTTGAGTTTGTGCTCATCCATCAGCTGTTTCGCATTGACCAGATTTTCCCATGTATTGCGGGATGTTTCCTCAACAAGGATATCGTTTACTGGAATCTGTTTTTTTAGGGCGAACCTTCTGGCGACATAGGCCTCAGAATAGGGGGCTTTCTGTGACTTTCCTCCGGTCATAATCAGGGTCTTTGCATAACCATTCTGATAAAGCCATACCCCATGACGGATACGCTCCTCAAAAACAGGGGATGGACGTTTATACCAAGCAGCAGCACCAAGAATGATGATGGCATCAGCTGGACGCTTTTCATCAAGTGTGGAGTAGTACCAAATAGATGCAATGATATAAAGCAAACAGGCAATAAGGATTCCAATCACTGACAGGAGTCCGATTTTCAGATGACGGAAAGAAAAGCCCTTGAAAGCCATTATTCGTATGCTAGCGGGAGTCAATCGTGCAGGACAAAAATGTCATGCATTAAGGAAAACCAACTTTTTTTGTTGATCTTGTCTCATTCTGATAAAGAAGATGCCAATGCGGGCATGAGATATAAGATTGGTAGATGATTACCAACGTTTGCCTTTCATGATGAAAGCACGGTCTTGATAAGTGTCTTTGTCATAGACTTCGTACCTGACATTTTCTCCATGACTTCTGATATGCAGGATCTCAACCTCATGATAATTTCTGTCCGCATAGTCAAAAATCTCAACGGTTTCACCACGCTTGAATTTTTCTGGACGACTGGTGGACATGGTGATATCGATGTTTGTTGCTTCATCGACTCCAGACCACCCAGCAAAAGCCGCACTGGAAATCAACAGGAATGCAAGCGGTAAGAATTTTTTCATCATGGTTAGAAATCATTTCAGTTAGATCAAATGACAGCCAAGAACCATCCTGTTACATCAGAGGTTTCTTGTCCTGCTGTGCTTTGCGTTTTCGCAGAAACTTGCGATGGATAAACCAGACTGCAACAAGACCGATGGCAATGGCAATAGCAATGACTTTCCGGCGGAAATTACTTTTTGACTCTTCGCTTGATTCTGCTGTAGCCGCAGTATTATCTTTACCTGTAGAAGAAATTGATGTCTCTGGAGCTTTTTCCTTGTTATTCAGTGGTTTGACAGATGTTGCCGATAATTTTGGATTCTGGGCGTAAATCTGATCCAATGCTTCAATAGCCTTCTCATGTCCTTCATTGGCAGCACGTTCCAACAAAGGAATTGCCTCTTGGTACTTTTTGGCTCGGTAAAGCTCTAATCCCTCAGACAGATTATCTGCCAATGCAGGAACAAAGGCATTGGCACACAGAAATACAGGCAGAATACAGATGGAAAAAAGAAATCGCTTCAGCATGATTCAATTGTAATAGTTGGACACCGATATTTTATCGCCAGATATACAGGCGTTAAACAGCAATAGGGGCAGCAATTGCAGGATGCGGATCATAGCCGACAATTTCGAAGTCTTCAAATGTATAGTCAAAAATAGAAGGCTTCTTATTGAGCTTCAACTGAGGTGGTTTTCTTGGCTCACGGGACAGCTGCAGTTTCGCCTGTTCAAAATGATTTCGGTAAAGATGAAGATCACCGATGCTATGAATGACCTCCCCCGGCTCAAGATCACACTGCTGTGCAATCATATGTGTGAGAAAGGCAGTGGATGCCGTGTTATATGGAATGCCGAGGAAAATATCACCTGAACGCTGTGTCATCATGCAGGAGAGGCGACCTGCCGCAACCTGAAACTGATACATGACATGGCAAGGGGCGAGGGCCATTTTGCCAATTCGGACATTATCCTGAGGAGACAGTTTTTCATCTGGGAGCAGGGCAACATTCCAGGCACTGATGATGTGTCTACGGCTGTTTGGATTGTTTCTGATGGAATCAATGACTGCAGAAACCTGATCATAGATTTTTCCGTCAGATCCCTCCCACTTACGCCATTGAGCGCCATAAATAGGACCAAGATCTCCGTTCTCAATTGCCCATTCATCCCAGATGGTGACTTTGTTCTGGTGCAGATAATCGATATTGGTGCCACCTTTCAGGAACCAGAGCAACTCATGGACGATTGCCCGGATGTAAAGGCGTTTTGTCGTTAAAAGAGGCATTCCGTTTTTCAGGTCATGCCGAATCATTCGGCCAAAAACTGCCCGGGTTCCGGTCCCCGTTCGATCTCCCTTGTCAATACCGTTTTCAAGAATCTCTGACAGGAGTGACAAATACTGTTGTTCCATCATATTTTGAAAATATTTATCTTTTATCAATGGGTTAATCAGGAATTTTAAAGCCCGCCCAAATGAAGCGTCTTGACTTCAAGATATTCCTCAATACCAAGCACAGAACCTTCTCGTCCGAATCCTGACTCTTTGACGCCGCCAAATGGAGCAACGGTAGAGGAAACACCCGTATCATTGATGCCAATCATGCCTGCTTCCAAAGCCTCGGATACACGGAAAACACGGGCAATATCCTGGGTGTAAAAATAAGCGGCAAGACCGAAAGGCGTGTGATTGGCACGGTGAACAGCTTCATGCTCACTGTCAAAGCGGAAGCATGCAGCAACAGGACCAAAGGTCTCTTCATGGGCGATGACCATATCATCGGAACAACGGGATAGAACCGTTGGCTCATAGAAAGTTCTGCCGAGGGAACTTCGTTGACCACCAATAACAGCTTTAGCCCCTTTTCCCAGAGCATCAGCGACATGCCGTTCAACCTTTGCCAGACCTTTTTCATTGATTAAAGGTCCAATGGTTGTACCTTCATCGATACCGTTCCCGACTTTCAGCTGGTTGACTGCCGTTGCCAGTTTGCCGACAAATTCATCATAAACTGGATCTTCAATGTAGATTCTGTTGATAGCAACACAGACCTGTCCTGCATTTCTGAATTTATTGGCAATAACACCTTTGACAGCTGCATCAAGATCAGCATCCTTGAAAATAATCATTGGCGCATTGCCACCCAGCTCCATGGAGACATGTTTCATGGTATCCGCAGAATTTCTGACAAGAATCTTGCCGACAGCAGTGGATCCAGTAAAAGTGATTTTCCTGACGTCATTGGATTTCATCAAAACATCAGAAATGGCTTCTGTATCGCCACAGACGCCATTCAGTACGCCAGGAGGTACGCCAGCAGCATCAGCCAACGCTAGAAGGGCATTGGCACAAAGAGGGGTTTCATTGGCCGGCTTGATGACTGCTGTACAGCCTGCCGCGAGTGCTGGTCCCAGTTTTCTAGCAAGCATTGCCATCGGAAAATTCCAAGGTGTAATTGCAACAACGACACCTACAGGCTCACGGGTTACAAGGATTCTTGAATTGGGTTTGAAGGGTGGGATGATCTCACCATTGATGCGTCGGGCTTCTTCTGAAAACCACTTGATAAAACTCGCTGCATAATCAACCTCGCCAAGAGCTTCTGCTAAAGGCTTTCCCTGTTCAGCTGTCATGAGTTCCCCGAGAAACTGTCTGTTCTCGATAATCAGGTCATACCATCGCTCAAGAATATCAGCACGTTCCGCTGCAAGTGTTTTCCGCCATGATTTGAATGCTGCCCTAGCAGAAATAACAGCGGCATCCGCCTCCATGGCACCACTCCATCCAGCGTTTGCCAATAATTCGCCTGTCGCTGGGTTAATGACAGGAAAAGTCTTGCCGGTTGTAATCCATTTGCCATGGATAAACGCACCTGTTTTAAAGTAGCGGTTGGTTATCAGTGATTCATGAAGAGTACTCATAAAAATCCTTTTGCATTCATATCAAGCAACAGCTGGTGAGCATTTTGCCAATAATGCCTATTGTAAAACACCTATAGACAACAAAGATGCATAGACTGTTATTCAGTGGCGAAAAGAAGGTTGGTCGCCCTTATCATTGACGCAGATTCTTTTGAATAGCTTGGCTTCATCATGGCCTAGCAGGTCAGGCGTGATAGGAGGGCTGAATAACTGGCAGGCATTTGGGTAATGGTTTTTAACAGCTTGCAGATACCAAATTGCTGTTTTTGCATAATCGACCGGTACACATAAACCTGCCCGATGAAGATTGCCAAGGACAATCGCAGATTTGTCCATGCCGATATCCGCAGTTTCCTGAAGCAATGACAGGGCTCGTACACAATCCTGTTCAACAGCTATCCCCTCAGCAAGGAGAACAGCAAGCGAGAATTTTGCTTCTGGATTGCCTTGGTTTACGGAAGCTGAATACAGCTCGACTGCAGACGGAAGACTGATTGGGACAAAGGTACCTGTTTGATACATCCAGCCTAATAATTGCTGGGCTCTCGCATCATTTTTCGTAACATCTTTTTCAAGCCATTCAAGAGCAGTCGCCATCTCTTCTGGATTATCGCCTTTTTCCATATAGCGCTTTCCATAGGAAATAATCAGATCCCATTGGGCGTCATGCCAGCCGTTTTCGGCAGATTTTTTCAGCCATTTATCAGCGAGATTCACGTTTTTCTCAACACCTTCCCCAATGCGGTACTGCTGGCTGAGCAGATATTGTGCCCGTGGATTTCCGCCATCGGCCGCTTTTTGATGCCACCTGTAGGCAATGCACGCGTCTTTCTGTACACCAAGACCGAAGAGGTAAGCCATTCCAATGGCTGATTGCCCCCCAATATGCTTGTTGTCAGCAGCATGCTGGTACCAATAAATCGCTTCACGGGCGCTTTTCTTTGTGCCACTGCCTTCTGCGTATGCTTCAGCTAACCAGAATTGTGCATCGGCATGATTGTTTTTCGCTGCCTGTAACAGATAGTCGAAAGATTGATAGCTATCAGCCAAAGAGCCATTGCCATTCATATACATCTGCCCAAGTGCATATTGGGCATCTGCATCATTGGCATCAGCATTTTCTTTATGTTTCTGCCTGAAATATTGATTATCTGTTGGCTTGGCCGGAAATGCTTTGATATATGCCTGAAAAGAAGCATCTTCACGAGACAATGATGAGGATGGTTCCGCAGGAATTTCGGCAATCCGGCTTTCAGCGTTGGATGAAATTCCCTGTATATGTTTTATTGAAGGGATTGCCGCGAGATTGGTGAATGGGAAAATTCCAAGCGACGTTGCTTCTGCCACAAGCGGAAGCAGACTTGCCATAAGCAGACTGGACAAGATAAATAACCGTCGCATTAGCCAATAATTATTTGATTCAACAATAAGTTATCAGATATATCTAATCAACAGGATGAATAAACAGGCAAGGAAAGCCTATCTATCAGATGCTGCAATCCTATAGATTGTTTCGCATGCTTTACGATCCAGTCTGACAAATGAGCCGATTGTGCCGTTTTCAATATGCAGTTGATCCAGAAGATATGGAATATCTTCTGCCTTTGCGCCAATTTCACGGAAAGTCAGAGGCATACCAACAGTTTTCAGGAAATTTCTGAACGCCTGGATGCCTGCCTTGGCAATGCTTTCAGGATTTCCTGTGCCAGTACATCCCCAGACATTTTGTGCAAAGCGGACAAAGCGTGGAATATCATGGCTCATGACATACTCCATCCACGCTGGCATAACTACAGCAAGCCCAGCACCATGTGCGCAGTCATAAAGCCCAGATAATTCATGTTCCAGTGCGTGGCTTGACCAGTCCTGATCACGGTCTGTGCCACAGATATTGCTGTGTGCGAGTGTCGAAGCCCACATCAGATTGGCTCTTGCCTCATAATTCTCTGGATTCTTGAGGGCTTTGGGCAATTCACTGATAACAGTCAGCAGCACTGATTCACAAAGCCTATCGGTCATCTCGACGCCTTGGGTGTTTGTGAAATAGCGTTCGAGAACGTGTGCCATGATATCTGTTGCACCTGATGCAGTCTGATAAGCAGGCAATGAGAATGTCAGGCTAGGGTTCAAGATTGAGAAAACCGGCCGCATCCTGTCATTTGAGTATGGACGTTTCAGCATGCCATTTTCTTGTGTAATGACTGAGACAGGAGAGACCTCGCTCCCTGCAGCTGCGATAGTCAGTATGGTTCCTAAAGGAATTGAGCGTTGCGGAATTGCCTTTCCTGAAAAAAAGTCCCAGAAATCGCCAGAGTAGAGAGCGCCGATTGCAATTGCTTTGGCGGTATCTATGACACTCCCTCCACCGACGGCAAGAATAAAATCAACCGCTTCCAAACGTGCGATGCCAATTGCCTGATTGACAAGCCCACTACGTGGATTGGCCTGAACGCCACCAATCAAAGCAGACTGGATATTTGCCCGTTCAATAGAAAGGCGTACCCGTTCAATCAAGCCTGATTTGACAGCAGAGTTTCCGCCATAGACAACAAGAACCTTATGTCCACCAAATTGACGGATGCGGTCGCCGACATGGATTTCTTCTCCACGGCCAAAATAAAACTGTGTTGGAATATTGAAGGAAAAATTATTCATGGAATGTCAGGCTCCGCTTTTGAAAAGTTTTATTGCCCTTGGGTAATGCCAGCCAACTGTCTGGATAGGAAAGTTGCATGGGTATCAGTCAAGCCTGTAATGAAGTCAATCACTCTCATATAGGC
>CAZHQM010000060.1:0-9115 GCA_964534155.1 uncultured Oxalobacter sp. | reverse complement strand
ATGATGACAGGAGGTAATTAGATGAACAAAGGGTTTTATTCGGTTATGGCCGCCGAGTTTTTTTCTTCACTGGCTGATAACGCCCTTCTCATCGTTGCTATCGCGATTCTTTCCCAGATGAAAGCCCCAGCTTGGATGACGCCTTTGTTGAGGTTGTTTTTTGTGATGTCCTATGTCGGACTCGCTGCATTTGTTGGTGCTTTTGCTGATACTCTCCCTAAGGGACGGGTCATGTTCATCACCAACACAGTCAAATTTGTTGGTTGTACTTTGATTTTTGTCGGTTTACATCCGCTCATCGCTTATGCAATCGTCGGCATTGGCGCTGCTGCTTACTCTCCTGCCAAATATGGCATTCTTACCGAACTGCTTCCTGCTGAAAAACTGGTTGTTGCCAATGGCTGGATCGAAGGGCTGACCGTTTCTTCTATTATTCTTGGTACAGTTCTTGGAGGAACACTGATCAATAAAAACGTGGCTGCTTTTCTGCAGGCGCATATTCCTTTTGCAAGTTCAGCTGCTGTTGCAGCGTTGATTGTCATTATGGGTGTTTATATATTGGCGGCATTGTTCAATCTACGCATTCCTGATACTGGTGCAAGGTACGAGAAACAGCCTGCAAATCCTATTCTGCTCATCAAGAATTTTGCAAATAGCTTTACCACTCTCTGGAAAGATAAACTGGGGCAGATTTCCCTCTCTGTCACCACACTTTTCTGGGGGGCAGGTGCAACTCTGCAGTTTATTGTCCTTAAGTGGGCCCAGACGGCACTTGGTTTAAATCTCTCTAAAGCAGCATTTCTTCAGGGCATTGTTGCGATTGGTGTGGCGACTGGCGCTGTGTCTGCTGCCAAATTCATTAAACTGAAGAATTCTCTGAAAGTTATGCCTCTCGGCGTTGCTATGGGGCTTGTCGTCATGATTATGACGCAGATTCATTCAGTGTGGATTGCTTATCCATTATTGATTGTAATTGGTGGGCTGGCAGGTTTCTTTGTTGTTCCAATGAACGCATTGCTGCAGCATCGAGGTCATGTTCTCCTGTCTGCTGGTCATTCCATTGCAGTGCAGAATTTCAATGAAAATCTTTCAATCCTGACAATGCTGGGTGTGTATTCCCTGCTGGTTTCTCTGGATTTATCTGTCAATGCTGTGATTGTGATTTTCGGCAGTTTTGTCGCACTGATGATGTTGCTTGTGATTATGTGGCATAGACATAACCAGAAGATTCAGGATTCTCTCCATCTTATTGGTGAAGAAAAACGTCATTGATCTGAGTTGTCCTGATGCGAAAATCCCGCACCATTTGATGCGGGATTTTTCCTTATACAGGCTGGGTTTCTGACACCTCAAACAGATTCATTGCATCGCATAAATCTTCCCATGCCTTCTGTTTGCCACTTGGTGTGCGAAGCAGATAGGATGGATGATATGTGATGATTAAAGGGATTTTGTTGGTTCCATTCTGGAAGAAATGGGTTTTCCTCCTGAGAGATGTCAATGAGGCCTCCCTACTTACGCCAAGTAATGCGGTAGCTGCAGTTTTACCTAATGCGACAATTATCTTGGGATTAATCAGTGCAATCTGTCTTTGCAGGAAAGGCATACAGGTTGCACTCTCTTCTTCTGTTGGCTGTCTATCTTTGCCGGCATTGCTTGCGCGGCATTTGACAATGTTGGCAATGTAAACATTGTTTCCGCGTTTAAGCGACATCGCCGCCATCATGTTATCCAACAGTTTCCCAGAACGACCGACAAAAGGCTCACCCTGTTGATCTTCATAGTATCCAGGACCTTCACCAACAAAGAGCCAATCTGCTTGCCGGTCCCCTACTCCTGGAACAATCATGTTCCTGGTTTTGCAGAGCGAACATTTGCTGCAATTATTGATTTCTTCCAACAAAGTGTCCCAAGATTCATGCATGACAGGAATCAATGGCTGCTCAGAGGAATTACTTTCTGATGCTGTAGACTGGTTGTAAGCATCGACGGAATCTTGAGATTCAACAGGCGATGGAGAATCGATGGATTCAGATGGATGTAATCCGTTGATGCTGCTTTTAAGCTGCCATGGTTGAATGCCCATTTCCTTCAGATAGGATGAGCGCAGGGATTCATCTAGCATTTTTAAAATCCATTTTCATCAAGAAAGCATCCTCTTTCGGTTGGACATAGTAACCAGGACGGATGCCGATGGTCTTGAATCCTGTTGATTTGTAAAGCTCGATGGCTGGCGTATTGGATTCCCTGACTTCAAGGAAAACGGAGTTCATTCCTAGATGTTTTGCCAGTTCAATGACTTTCTGCATCAGAAGACGGCCATATCCTTTGCCTTGGAATTCCTTGCCAACAGCGATTTTCAGAAGCTCCAGTTCATCCACAATATCCAGTGTGATGAAGTAGCCAATCAGCTTGCCAGATGATTCTCTCAGAACAATTCCCATATTTTCTGAGGCCAGGGAGCTTTGCAGATTGCGGAGTGTCCAATGATAAGGAAAAACACTCTGCTCGATGTCGTAAACCTCATTGAGGTCTTTCATCACCATTGGTGAGAAGATGAGATCATCATTTTCATTGCCTTCTGAAAGGATTTTGTCACTCATGTTTATTTTCTTTCAGAGCTAAGCGTTCAGCTGTTTTTAAGGCGACTTTATTTCGGAGATAAAGTGGCTGAATCATTTCTGGGGTAATGTACTCTCCCTTAAGGTATTTCTTCTCCCCTAGGAATGCAATGGATTCTGCATATGGGTAAATTTCAGGGAACTGTTCACAGTTCTTTACAATTCCCTGCAAATCTTCTGCATATGCCGAAAGTCCATTGCCACAATAAGCGACATTGTCTCTGGCAGTTATTTCTGATGCGGCTGATAGTTGAGGGGCTGTAATCGTTTTCCATTCCCCGTTTTCATAAGCATATTCTGCCCAGTAAACCTCGTGCATTCTGGCATCAAGTACGGAGATGATACTGTTTTTTCCGTTTATTCTTCGACAGGATTCAGCCATTGCTTCAAGTGTGATGACGGGAATAACAGGAATATCTGTTCCAAAGGAGATTCCCTGAACAATTCCGCAGGCAGTTCTAAGTCCTGTGAAGGATCCTGGACCACATCCAAAGGCAATAGCATCGCAATCAGAAATGTTCAGTGATGTATCTGCCAATAACTGCTGAAGCATAGGGATAACTGTCATTGAATGCGTAGAAAAACCATCATGCGACAGTGTTTTGACAGTTCCATTCTGAAGAAGTGCGACAGATGCAGTATCTGAAGATGTATCAATTGAAATAATCGTTGGCATGACGATATTTTATATTGGCGTCTGTAAGATAATCAACGCAGGAACCTAACGGCAGAAAGTGCACCTGTCAGAGTCAAAACAGCGATGGATAGAAAAACAATTTGCAGGCCGAAATATTCTGCGATAAATCCCATCGCAGGTGGTCCTGCCATCAATCCCAGATAGCCGAGCGTTGTGATAAGTGAAAAAGCCTGACTGACAGGCATTGTTTTCTGGCTGGATGCAAATGAAAAAAGGATAGGAATAAGGTTTGACATACCTAGCCCAACTATTGTGAAACCTATCAGAGGGAAGTATGCCGTTGGTGTCTGCAGTATGGTCAAATAACCAAGGAACGTAACCAACGCACTGGTTAGAAGTGTTTTCCTGATACCGATTTTCCCAATAATCCTGTCTCCCAGCATTCTTCCTGAGGCTATGGCAATCGAGAAAAGTGAAAAGGCCAATCCTGACAGTTCCAAAGAGGAGCCCTTGCTTTTCATCAGCAAAGCCCCCCAATCCAATATAACACCGTCACTCATATAAAAAATGAAGCATAGGATTGCCATGAAGATAACAGTTCCTGATGGTCTGGACAATTTTTGATGGGTGTTTTCATGATTGCCCTGTGGGAGGATATGCTGTCGGAAAATGCAAAAAAGTCCGAAAAGCATCAGGGTTGATAAGATTGCTGTTGCGGTAAACGATGATATTCCGGTTTTCAGGATGATGGATGTTATCAGTGCTCCAACGAAGCCCCCAATGCTATACATTGCATGAAATCCAGACATCATTTTTTTCTTGTGGAAATTTTCCAGAATGGCTGCATGCATGTTCATTGCTATGTCTATGACTCCTGACGATATGCCGAACAGTAGGAGTGTCAGCCCAAAAAGATGGATTTCTGAGATGAATGCGAGTGCTATCAGGGATAACAGGAAAACTGTTGAAGAGGTAAGCAGTGTTTGTCTGCAACCCAGTCTATTTGTGAGCCAACCAGCCCATGGCATTGATAACAATGCCCCAGTTCCAATCAACAGCAGCAGGAATCCCAGTTCAGCCTCGCTTATTTGCAGTCTTTCTTTCGCATAGGGAACAAGCGCTGCCCAGATGGAGAATGCTATGCCAAGCATCAGAAAAATGTAGCGCGTTGCATGGGCTTCCCATCTGAAATTTTTGAGGGGATTTGCATTGTCAAGCAGAGAGGGCATGAAATTTGTAGCTGTCGCGAAAGGAATATTACGGTGTAATTCTGATTTTCTTAACTGGGGCGATATTGTCGGTTTTCCATGTATCGATTGCAGCTTTCCAAAAATCTGAAATTGAGCTGACCTCTGGTTCGACAGGCATTCCTAAAAATGCCATCACTTTCTTTAATACAGTAATCTGATTGTGATGTATCACAGGTTCTGCCAATGTCTGTTTTGAGAGTTTTTCGCCTTTTTCATTCGTAGCCAAGGGAAGATGGGCATACGTGGGAAATGATTTCTGATTCAGGCATTTGTAAAGCCAGATCTGGCGAGGTGTTGAGTCTAATAAATCTGAACCGCGAATGATGTCGGTTATCCCCTGCTCGATATCATCCACAACAACTGCTAATTGGTAGGCAAATAATCCATCTGCGCGACGGATGACATAGTCTCCGACATCTCTTTCAAGATTCTGAGATTGGATTCCTTGAATCCTGTCTGTAAAAGATAAGATTTCGTTGCCGACCTTAATACGCCATGAGCGTATTGCCCTATCCTCTGTGATACCATTCCTGCACTTTCCAAGATAGAGATTCGCACCATCGATTCCCCGTGGATTTTCAGCAAGTTCTTTTCGTGAGCAGGCGCAGCCGTATATGAGTTTTCGATCTCTCAGGTAATTGAAATAGTCCTGATATATTTTTCCTCTTTGTGACTGGTAAACAATTGGGCCATCCCACTCGAATCCAAAACTTTCCAATGTCCTGAGAATTGATGAGGAATATTCTTCATGACAGCGGGTTGTATCAACATCTTCAATCCGCACGATCCATTCGCCACCAATTGCCTTGGCATCGAGATAGCTCCCAACCGCAGCTACCATCGATCCAAAATGGAGATCGCCTGTGGGAGATGGAGCAAAGCGGCCACGGTAGTTGCGATGCATCAAAGTATTTCCTCAATTACAAAGACAGCAGGAATAGAAAGCCTGTCGTGTAATACGCACCCTATGCGTTAAAATATCCACTGAACAGGTTGTTTTTCCTGATTTTAATTCTGAGCATTATGCCATTTACCAAACTGCAAAAACAGGACTACGCATTTTTCGCTGATTCCCTCACGGAATCAACATGGATTGTTGCGTGTTTCTGTGCTGATTGGTGTGGGTCCTGCCGTAGCTGGTATGAGTCTTTTCAGGGATTATCAGAAAAATATCCTGAGGTTTCTTTCATTTGGATTGATATTGAGGACCATGCGGATTTAATGGGGAATCTGGATGCAGAGAGTTTTCCCTGCTTGTTGATCCAGTATGGAGATATCGTCAATTTCTTCGGTGCCATCCATCCAGATGCCAAAGTGGCTGAACGGCTTTTGAATAACAATCAGGCCTATGACATTGCAGAGATGAAGGCTCGTGCTGCTTCATCTGACGAGCATGAGGAATGGCAGGAAATCGCCAATCTTCGGACCTTATTCAAAGAAGCCGCTCAATCTGCCTGATTTCCTTCGTCTGTTTTCCGCCAAAGACAAGGAGTCCCTTTATTGCCTTTTTCAATGCCATCAAGTACTGATTCATGCGTCTGCAGTTCTTCTGGCGTTGCGGCTAAAACAATCATCGGAATGGAGAGCGTGTCGATATCCGGCATGTTTCTATCGACCTGCTTTTTTTGCTCATTGGCCGTTTGGGAATCATCGATAATCAGGGATTTCTGCCCTCTCGTCATTGCCAGATAAACTTCTGCCAGCAATTGTGCATCGAGCAGTGCACCATGGAGAGTTCTATGGGAGTTATCAATTTCGAATCTGTCGCAAAGTATATCCAGATTGTTTCTTTTCCCAGGGAACTGTTTTTTTGCCAAAGCAAGGCTGTCAATCACATTTTCAGTGATGTCGGCAATCTTAGGGAGTTTCAGTCGTTTTAATTCAGCATCAAGAAAGCCAACGTCAAAAGCTGCATTATGGATAATCAGCTCAGCTCCTTCGATGTATTTGCAGAATGTCTCTGCAATTTCAGCAAATTTAGGCTTTGTGCTTAAGAATTCTGTTGTCAATCCATGAATCGCCAATGCTTCTTCATGAGAATCCCGTTCGGGATTGATGTATTGGTGGTAATTGTTATCTGTAATCCGTCGGTTGATAATTTCCACACAGCCTATCTCAATAATCCTATCGCCATTATTGACATTCAGCCCCGTGGTTTCAGTATCCAATACAATCTGTCTGGTCATTTTGAGGCATTATCTTCTGTTGGATGGAGTTTCCGGGCAATGAAAGCCCCTTTCCCATATTCTGCAAGCGGAATCTTGACGAGATGGCCACTGCCTGGGGCAACGGAAATTGGGTCACCGTTCTTGTCTTTCATTTCAGAGAGCAACATCGTGGTGTTTCCATCTGGATGGAAAATCTCAAGCGTGTCGCCAACAGAGAAGCGGTTTTTTACAAGGATTGTTGCCCAGCCATTATTGGAATCAATTACATCACCAACATAGTGGCTGCTATGCAGTTCGGATGCTCCTGTGATGTAATTCTGATATTCCTTTGTGTGGTGACGGACATAGAAACCATCAGTATAACCACGGTTTGCCAGACCTTGCAGAGCGCCAAGCAATGAGACATCAAACGGTTTACCAGCTACTGCATCATCGATGGCTTTTCTGTATGCCTGTGCTGTTCTGACAACATAGTAAATGGATTTTGTCCTGCCTTCGATCTTGAGGGAATCAACACCGATTTTAATCAGGCGTTCAATATGTTCGATGGCACGCAGATCCTTTGAGTTCATGATGTAAGTGCCATGCTCATCTTCCATAATCGGCAATAGCTGGCCTGGTCGTCTGCTTTCCTCGATGAGATAGACGTTTTCTGCAGCAGGATGGCGCGGAATGTCGCCGATTTCTGCAGGAAGAATGTCAGCATTCTTCATGATTTGAGCAATATCAACAGGTTTGACATCCCCTGTCGCATCTTCACTGGTATTTTGAAGACGATAATTCCAACGGCAGGAGTTGGTGCAGATGCCCTGATTGGAGTCGCGATGGCTGAAATAACCTGACAGAAGACAACGGCCAGAATATGCAACGCATAATGCACCGTGGACAAATACCTCAAGTTCCATGTCAGGACATTTCTGGCGAATTTCTTCGATTTCTTCCAGAGATAATTCGCGGGACAGGATAACTCTTTTGAGCCCCATTCTTTCCCAAAAACGGACATCTGCCCAGTTGATGGAGTTTGACTGCACTGATAAGTGCACAGGGATGTCTGGCCATTTGTCACGTACCAGCATAATCATGCCAGGATCTGCCATAATCAATGCATCTGGATTCATCTCAATGACTGGTGCCATATCATCAAGATAGGTGCGGAGCTTCGCATTATGTGCGTAGATATTGCTGGCTACATAGAATTTTTTCCCACGGCGATGTGCCTCATCAATCCCCTCTTTCAGTGCCTCCATGGAGGAAAACTCATTGTTACGCGCGCGAAGGCTATATCTTGGTTGCCCTGCATACACTGCATCAGCACCGAAGTCATAAGCAGCCCGCATCTTATCGACAGAGCCTGCGGGCAATAAAAGTTCTGGAGATTTCGCCATGATATTCAATCCGTTTAAAAAAACGATTATATCTAATCGTCGAATGAGCGACTATGCAATCAATTAAACCAGCGGAAATAATGCCTCTGATGATGGTTCTGATGCCAAAGTATGAAGGTTGATCAGCATGTCAATCAAAGCATCTCTAGACCAGGTGCCAACAGAATGCTCGGCATCTTTATATACAATGGCTTTAGCTTTGCCTCCTGCTTTAATCCAGCATAAAGCTGTGTTTTCTGCTGTATCAGGGGGTAATCTTGGATCCAGATCACCTTGGAAGAAAATGGCTGGAGGTAACATGCTTTGGGGATGCGCGCCCAGAAAAGCAGGTGGGCTCGTTTCTTCCATTTCATGCAGGTTGGCAAAGAATTCGTCATGGCACATCATGATTTCATGGTTGCCTTGCTCCTTTGCCATTTCATACCTTGCCAATGGATCAAGAACACCAGAACAAGATGCCACAAATGCAGGGGTAACTTGGGTGTTTTGATATGCTTCATCAATATCCAGAAGATATTGAGGATTGTCATAGTTCAATGCCGCCATGATTCCTAGAAATCCACCGCTGGAAACGCCTAGAATCCCGATTCTGCCAGGATCAATGTTGAGCTCATCTGCATGATATTTCAGCCATCGAATTGCGAAAATCACATCGATAACAGCATGAGGATATTTGAACCTTGGTGCTAGTCTTGTATCAATTGCCAGAACGGTAATACCAGTCTGGGCAATGATGTCGGTTAGACCTGAAACTGCTGTTCTATCACCAGAAACCCACGCACCACCATGCACACAAACGAGAGCAGGTGTTTTATCAATGCCTTGTGGCTGATATAAACAGGCATTAAGTTTGTAAGCGTCAGATGCCTGCAAGATAATCTCAGATTCAGTGAATTTATAGAAATTTGATAGTGGTTTCAGTGCCATGTGACAGGTCGATTGTGTTAATTTTCCCGCTGAAAGCTGTGTCTATCTGGGACAATGGCTGGAATATCGGGATTTGAGAGAGGTGTGAGTCAAAAAGTGACTCAATAAGAGATAGTAAGCTGGTGCC
>CAZHQM010000059.1:0-9148 GCA_964534155.1 uncultured Oxalobacter sp. | reverse complement strand
CCAGACGACCATGACCGATTTCAGGGCGGTTTGGAGTACCAACACGACCAGTTTCGCCAGTTGCAAACGGAGGCATGTTGTAGTGCATCATGAAGGAGTCGCTGTATTCACCGGTCAGACCATCGATCTTCTGTGCATCACGGGAGGTACCCAGGGTTGCAACAACCAGTGCCTGGGTTTCGCCACGGGTGAAGAGCGCAGAACCGTGGGTTCTTGGCAGGACACCGGTGCGGATGGTGATTGGACGGACGGTACGGGTATCACGGCCATCGATACGTGGTTCGCCTTCGAGAATCTGGGAACGGACAATCTTTGCTTCGAGTTCGAAGAGGATGTTGCCGACATCAACGGAATCCGGTGCGTCAACACCTTTTTCTGCGGCTTCAGCAGCCAGTACCTGATTGGTTTCGTCGTAAATTGCACGCAGTTCGTTGGAACGGGACTGTTTCTGGCGGATCTGGTAAGCCGCACGCAGTTTCTGTTCTGCGATACGGGTAACGTCTGCAATCAGCGCTTCGTTCTTCGCTGGAGGAACCCAGCCGGTTTCTGGCTTGCCGCCTTCTTCAACCAGTGCATCGATTGCTTCGATGACTTTCTGCATCTGTTCGTGACCATAGACGACTGCGCCGAGCATGACGTCTTCTGGGAGTTCCTGAGCTTCAGATTCAACCATCAGGACAGCCTGTTCGGTACCCGCGACAACGAGGTCGAGCTGGGAGACCGGCAGCTGGGAGGTGGTTGGGTTCAGGACATACTGACCATCGATATAACCGACACGGCATGCGCCCAGTGGACCATTGAATGGGATACCGGAAATGCAGAGTGCTGCAGATGCACCGATCATTGCAGGGATATCTGGGTCAACTTCTGGGTTGACGGAAAGGACGTGGATGATGACCTGAACTTCGTTGAAATATCCGTCTGGGAACAGAGGACGGATTGGACGGTCGATGAGTCGGGAGGTCAGGGTTTCTTTTTCAGATGGACGGCCTTCGCGTTTGAAATAGCTGCCTGGGATACGGCCAGCAGCATAGGTCTTTTCAATATAGTCCACGGTCAGTGGGAAAAAGTCCTGACCGAGTTTGGCATCTTTCTCAACAACTGTTGCCAGAATGACGGTATCGTCCATGGATACCATCACTGCACCGCTGGACTGACGTGCGATTTCACCCGTTTCCAGAGTCACAGTATGCTGACCATACTGGAAAGTCTTGCTTACTTTGTTGAACATTAATTCAATTCCTTTCAGTTTCTACCGGCAGAATTTCAGGTGCTGCCGTTCGCCTCAACACATGGCACCGGACTACTTCTTCCGATGCCACAGCATTCTTCTGCAATGCTTTTTAAATAAACGAAATGCCCACGCCAGTATCTGACGCAGGCATTGTCGAAGATGTCACCAGACTGGAATTATTTTCTCAGACCCAGTTTAGCGATCAGTTCGCGATAACGGTTAATGTCTTTCTTGCGCAGGTATGCCAGCAGGTTTTTACGACGGTTGACCATCTTGATCAGGCCACGGCGGGAGTGGTGGTCTTTCTGATGGATCTTGAAGTGACCGTTCAGGTCATTGATGCGTGCGGTCAGCAGGGCTACCTGTACTTCTGGAGAACCAGTATCGTTCTGGCTGCGTGCGTTGTCAGCAACGATTGCAGCTTTATCTTCTTTCAGCAATGCCATAATATTTAATCCTTACTTGCGGCAGATGGAGTGGAAACCCCTTTTGCCGTGTTAAAACAAACAATAAGCCAGCTCTTTGAGCCGACATGGAAGTATAACGGAAAAGCCCTACCCGTACAATAAGAAACTGTCACGAAAGACTTTTCTGGCTTTTGAACTGTTGTGAAAAGACTGATTTCTGTCCGATAATGGCATTATCGGACGATTATAGAACAGGAGTTCCTATGAAACGATTTTCCCGGATTTTAGGCGCCTCTTCCGCACTGGCGGTATTACTGCTTGCCGGGTGCTCCACACTGGCAATCCCTGAACAGGGCACTTCCGAAACAGACCTGATCTCGATGCGTGGCACACCGACCTATACATCACAGGACGGCGGCATCAAGACACTGGAATGGACGGCATCCAACTCCAACCAGTACACCTATATGGCAAAGGTCGGTCCTGATGGCAAGATGATTTCCTTTGACCAGGTGCTGACGGTTGAGCGCTTCGCCACCCTGAAACCAGGTGTTTCCACTAAAGACGATGTCATCAAGGTGGTCGGGCATCCTAACAAATTCGAATCCGAGTACCTGAAGCTGTCTGACAGTGAGGTATGGACCTACCGCTATAAGGAAAGCGGTGTCTGGGATTCCCTGATGCATATCCATTTCGACCACAACGGCCTCATCACCCGCCTTGAAAACGGTCTGGATCCTCTTTATCTCCGCGAATAACGGCTGTCGATCATGAAACGTCTTTCTTCACTCGCCGCCGCCCTGCTGCTTTCATTGACCATCTCAGGCTGTGCGATGTTCCAGACACCACAGCCTGGTATTTCCGAGGCGGAACTGATTTCGATGCGGGGCAAGCCAGATTTCGAGCAGCAGGTGAATGGCTACCGTCTGCTGGAATGGTCTGGCAACAACTCAAGCCAGTACACCTATATGGCAACCATCGCACCAGATGGCACGATGGTCAACTATGAGCAGGTGCTGACGGTCGAGAAGTTCTATTCCCTGAAACCGGGCAGATCCACCAAGCAGGATGTGCTGAGAACAGTCGGACACCCAGATCCATTTGAGACCGACTATCTGCCACTGTCTGGCTATGAGGTATGGTCTTACCGCTACAAGGAAAGCGGTGTGTGGAATTCGATGATGCATATCCATTTCGACAGCCAGGGTGTGGTGAGACGCCTTGAGAACGGCATGGATCCGCTCTATCTCCGGGACAACTGACCTATGCACCCCCGACCACTGACAGGACTGCTCTCTGCTGTTGCACTGTCAGTGTGCCTGCTGTCTGGCTGTGCGATGTTCAGGACACCGCAACCGGGCATCTCTGAGTCTGAACTGATTGTGATACGGGGCAGACCAGACAGGGTTTATCAGGAAGGTGACCACCGCCGGTTGGAATGGTCTGCCACCCAGATGGGACAGTATGCCTATATGGCTGAGATTGATGCCGATGGCAGGATGACCACGTTTGAGCAGGTGCTGACGGATGAGCGCTTTGCATCACTCCGCCCCGGACACTCCACGATGGAAGATGTGATCAGGACTGTGGGGCGTGTCCATGAGATGAACCGACGGACTTTCGATGATGGTGAGACATGGTCTTACCGCTATAAGGAAAACGGTGTCTGGGATTCCATGATCACCATCTATTTTGACCGCAACGGGGTTGTCGAGGCAGTCGGCAGCCATATGGATCCGTTGCTTCTGCGTGACTGAGTTCTGATAAACTTACCGTATTCTGACTGATTTCCGGGAGGTATCATGCGTTTACGTACATTGCTTTCTGCTGTTGCCCTGTCAGTATTGATGATGGGGTGCGCCAATTTCAAACCTGTTGAGCCCGGCATGACCTCGCAGCAGGTCTATGTCCTGAGAGGAAATCCGCACTATGTCTATCCAGATGGAAGAGGCGGCCATATCCTCGAATGGCTCACGCATGAATATTCCCAGTTTGCCTACATGGCAGAGATGGATCCGGATGACCGTGTGGTCTGGTATGGCAATGCCCGCACCGATGCCCGCTTTGC
Organism: uncultured Oxalobacter sp.; assembly: GCA_964534155.1. Classification (GTDB taxonomy): domain Bacteria; phylum Pseudomonadota; class Gammaproteobacteria; order Burkholderiales; family Burkholderiaceae_D; genus Oxalobacter. Next base: position 5,439 of record CAZHQM010000059.1, on the reverse strand, counting down.
CCGCCTCAAGATCAACAAGGCCACCAAGAATGATGTCCTGAAAACAGTCGGGCATCCGACCGAGACAGAGTACCTGTCACGCCGCCAGCAGGAGGTCTGGTCTTACCGCTATCAGGAAAGCGGTGTCTGGAACTCGATGATGCACCTGTACTTTGACCAGAATGGTGTGTTGACCCATATGGAAAAAGGCATGGATGACCTTGAGCTGTATGATGACCGTGGCGGTCTGTTCAGGATGGGCAGACGGTGGTGATGCCTGTCTGACACTGCTCAGACAGTAAATGGATACAGAAAAGGGAACCTTGCGGTTCCCTTTTGAGCTTTATGCGGTCAGCAATTACAGGACTTTGGAGACTGCATCGATATACGCTTCAACAGAAGCGGTGATGATATCGGTGTTTGCAGCGAAGCCGTAGTAAACCTTGCCTTTGTTTTCAACCTGGATGTGAACCTTGCCCAGGTCATCGGTACCACGGGTGAATGCCTGGATCAGGAATTCTTCCAGGGATACCTGCTGCTGGATCAGCTGACGGACTGCATTCAGGACAGCGTCGATTGGACCGTTGCCAGCTGCGGTTGCCATGTGTTTTTCACCGTCGATGATCAGGCGGATGGTTGCCATTGGGATTGCGCTCTTACCGCAGACGACCTGCAGGTAGTCAACCTTGATACGGCGTGCATCTTCAACAACTTCCTTGCCGGAGCCTGCCAGATTGCGCAGGTCTTCGTCAGAGACGGATTTCTGGATGTCTGCCAGAACCAGGAATTTCTTGTAGGATTCTTCCAGTTCTTCTGGGGACAGGTCGTAGCCCAGACGGCGCATATGGTGATCCAGTGCGGCACGGCCACTACGTGCGGTCAGGACGATGGAGGAATCGCTGTGACCGATGTCTGCTGGGTCGATGATTTCGTAGTTTTCACGGAATTTCAGCACGCCGTCCTGATGGATACCGGAGGAGTGTGCGAAAGCGTTACGGCCAACGATTGCCTTGTTTGGCTGGACAGGCATACGCATCAGGTTGGAGACCAGACGGGAGGTCTTCACAATCTTGGTGGTATCGATGTCGGTGTAGAAAGGCAGGTCCTTACGAGCCTTGAGGATCATGACGATTTCTTCAAGGGAGGTGTTACCTGCACGTTCGCCGATACCGTTGATGGTACATTCGACCTGACGGATACCGTTCTGGATACCAGCCAGTGCATTTGCAGTCGCCATGCCGAGGTCATTGTGGCAGTGTGCGGACAGGGTTGCCTTGTCAACGTTGGAGACGTGTTCTTTCAGATAGCGGATCTTTTCACCGTATTCGTATGGGGTACAGTAACCGGTGGTATCTGGCAGGTTGATGACGGTTGCACCGGCAGCGATGACTGCCTCAACGAATTTTGCGAGGAATGCATTGTCAGTACGGCCAGCGTCTTCACAGAAGAATTCAACGTCGTCGATGAATTTTCTTGCGTAAGCGGTCATCTTCACTGCACGTTCCAGAATCTGTTCTGGTGTGGAGTTGAATTTGTATTTGATGTGGTTCGCAGAGGTACCGATACCGGTATGGATACGGCCACGTTTTGCAAAACGCAGTGCTTCTGCTGCAACATCGATGTCTTTTTCACGCGCACGGGTCAGTGCGGAGATGATTGGCTTGTCAACGATCTTGGAGATTTCAACAACGGATTTGTAATCGCCTGGGCTGGAGATTGGGAAACCTGCTTCAATGACATCGACACCCATCGCATCTAGCGCACGTGCAACTTCGAGTTTTTCAACAGTGTTCAGCTGGCTACCAGGAACCTGTTCGCCGTCACGCAAGGTGGTGTCAAAAATGATGATTTTTTCTTCTGCAGAGTTTGCCGGATTGCCAGCCATGATGTACTCCTTTGGATTGTCTCGATTATTTTTAAAAACTTGAATAATACCTCATCTGACCATGCTTATGTTGCACGGACAGGAATTTTCTGGATTATGAATACGGGGATATCAGCACGCTCAGCGCGCTAGGAAGCACAGCAGCATGCGGGCGGTGACGCCAGCATGGAAAATATCTATTGAACTGGAAGCTTTGATATTCATAGAAAAAACTATAAGCCCGTTTTCTTTTTGATGCAATATTTTTCGGGAAAACCCCTCTTGCAAACAACATTTTATGACTCCAGTCCTTATGGGGCTGGAGTCAAGGATTCATTTTGATTCTGTGTGGGCATCATCCTCGGTTTTGATGATGTTCACAGATGTACCGGTCAGTTTCCGCCAGACATAGATGACATAACCAGACAGGCTGTACATACAGAAGATGCCGAACAGCGCGGTTGGTGGGTCAAAGGTGATCGCGGTCAGGATGAGCGCCACCAGAATGAGTGCCAGGAATGGAACACTCTTCTTGATGTTCATGACCTTGAAGCTGAAGAACGGTACATTGGTGACCATGGTGATACCTGCATAGAGGGTGATCACCCATGCAAACCAGCAGACAGAGGTTGGGTTGACACCGATGTCTTCCATCAGCCAGATGAAGCCAGCAACCAATGCCGCAGCGGCTGGGCTTGGCAACCCCTGGAAGTAGCGTTTGTCAACGATGCCGATGTTGGTGTTGAAACGTGCCAGACGGAGCGCCGCACAGGCTGCCATCACGAATGCAGGAACGAGTCCCAGACGGCCATCCATATATTTGAGTGACCATTCATAGACAACGAGTGCCGGGGAGACGCCGAATGCGACCATGTCAGCCAGACTGTCGAGCTCTGCACCGAATGCACTGGAGGTATGGGTCAGGCGCGCGACACGGCCGTCCATACTGTCAAGCACCATGGATACAAAGATAAGGACTGTCGCTGTCTTGAACTCACCACCAAGCGCCATGATGATGGCGTACATCCCACAGAAGAGGGATGCGATGGTGAACGCATTCGGCAACAGGTAAATGCTTTTGTTGCGAGGTTTCAATGGATCCTGTTTGCCAGGATCTCCTGTTGGGTTCGGATCAGTCATAACCGTTTCTCCAAAACGCTTTAACGCAGTTTACCCCTTTCAAGCCGCATTGGTGTTGTCGTCCTGCAACTGGGCCAGGATGGTTTCAACACCAGAAACCTTGTCACCGACAGTGACCATTGGTTTTGCGTTCAATGGCAGATAGACATCAACACGGGAACCAAAACGGATGAAACCGTAACGTTCACCTCTTGCCAGTTCATCTCCTGGCTTGATGTAGCAAAGAATACGGCGCGCAACCAGACCTGCAACCTGTACACTGGTCACGGTCTGACCGTTTGCTGCAGTCATGATGACAGCATTGCGTTCGTTCTGGGTAGATGCCTTGTCCAGATCGGCACTCAGGAAGGAGCCTTTGAAATATTCAACTTTCTCAACCTTGCCATCGACCGGGCTTTTCTGGGAATGGACATTGAATACATTCATGAAGACACTGATCATCAGGGCTTCACGCTCTGCATAGGAATCCCAGACTTTACCGACGACAACAATACGGCCATCAACAGGTGACAGCACAGCATTTTTCATGGTTGGAACGACACGGCCTGGATCGCGGAAAAACTGGATAGCAAAAATGGTGAACAGCCAGAGCGGAATAGACCACCAACCCCATTTCCATGTGACGACTGCCGAGAGAACAAGTCCGATGAAAATGAACGGCCATCCTTCCCGAGCGATAATCGGATGCGGATAATTTTTCATTTTAAAGTGTGTTGAGGGCAGAAATACGTAAGCATTCTACCCCCAAAATGATGACATTTCAGAAAAACCGTGCATATTTTCTGCATATTGCACGGTTTCTGTGCAATCCGTTGAGAAAAAACAATTATTTGCCGATATTTTCTTTACGGATGTACAGACCGATCATTTCTGTCTGTGCAAGGACATGACCTTCCATGAGCTTGAGCACTTCTGGCTTGGTGATGTTGCCCATGTCTGGCAGCATGGTGTCGAGTGCATAGAGCTTGAAGTAGTAACGGTGCACACCGATTGGAGGGCATGGACCTGTCCAACCTGCATGCTGACGGTCATTGGTGCCGGCAATGGTGCCCTTTGGCAGTGCCTCATCAGCAACACCTTCTGGCAGGGAGCGGGTGTCTGCAGGCATGTTGTAGAGTACCCAGTGCACCCAGACCATTTTCGGTGCTTTAGGATCCGGTGCATCAGGATCATCGGAAATCAGCACAAGACTCTGGGTGCCTGCAGGTGGTTCTGTCCAGGCCAGTGGCGGGGAGATGTTTTCTCCTTCGCAGGTATAGTTGGCTGGCATCATTTCATTATGCTTGAATGCCGGTGAGCTTATCTGCATTGTCATTGCTGTTCCTTTCGTCTGTTTGAGTGTTGTGCGGTCTTACTGTTCGACCGGTGTCCAACCGGATACTTCAGAAACCTTGCCGTCGCCAAAGAAGTAGTTTTCCATCTGGTCTTTGAGATACTGCCTGGAATTTGGGTCGAGCATGTTGAGCCGGTATTCATTCACCATCATGGTCTGCAGGTTTTTCCATGCGTCCCATGCTTCCTTGGATACATTGTCGAAGATTTTCTTGCCGAGTTCACCTGGATATGGCGGGTAATCAAGCCCTTCTGCTTCTTTATCCAGTTTTACACAGTGAACCATTCTTGCCATGAGTGTTTTCTCCTATGCCTGCGGTCAAGCGCCAGACATGCTTAAAGTTTTTTAATCAGAATCTGTGAGCGTCTCTGCCAGTTGTAGATACGCTGTTTGTCCTTTGGCAGGTCATCGATGCCCGCATAGACGAACCCCTGTTTCAGGAACCAATGGGCGGTCTGGGTTGTCAGGATGAAGAGTGTCTCGACACCGAGTTTGCGCGCACGGTTTTCCATGTAGGTGAGGATGCGCTCTCCATCGCCTTCGCCCTGGATTTCTGGATCAACGATGAGGCATGCCATTTCCGCCATTTTCTCAGCCGGGAAATGATAGAGCGCGGCACAGCCATAGATGACGCCATCATGTTCGAGCACGGAGAAATGACCGATCTCACGCTCGAGCACTTCCCTGCCACGCTTGACGAGAACACCCTTTTCTTCCAATGGCTCGATGAGTTTCAGAATCGCGCCGACATCCGCAACGGTTGCCTCACGCAGGAATTCAACATCCTGCGGGGTGACCATGGTGCCAACACCATCGTGAGTGAACAGTTCAATGAGGATGGCACCATCCGTCTCGTAAGGAACGAGGTGCGCCCTCGGCGTACCATTGGAACAGGCTTTCGCCGCACATTTCAGGTAATAGCCGGCATTTTCTTCCAAGACTCCCCGTTCAAGCAGGGTTTTCACCTGACTTGGGGTGATGTCAAAAATCTGGTTCTTATCCGCATCCTTGATGGCAGGTGTCTCTGTCAGGAAAATGAGCTTCTGGGCGTTGAGTGCCTTTGCGGCAGAGACTGCAATATCCTCCATCAGGACATTGAATGCCTCACCGGTCGGAGAGTAGC
>CAZHQM010000058.1:0-9348 GCA_964534155.1 uncultured Oxalobacter sp. | reverse complement strand
GGCACTTCAATCTGGTATTTCTTCATGATTGCCAATGCGTCAGCACAGGTGGTTGGATCTGGCAGGGTTGGACCACTGGCAATGATACCTGGATCATCACCTGGAATATCGGAAATCAGCAGGGTCACTACTTTGGCAGGAGCGCACGCAAGTGCCAGACGGCCGCCCTTGATGTTGGAGAGATGCTTGCGGACACAGTTCATTTCTGCAATATTCGCACCGCTTCTCAGCAGCTGGCGGTTGATGGACTGCTTTTCTTCCAATGTGATGCCGTCACCTGGCAATGCCAGCAATGCAGAACCGCCACCGGAAATCAGGCACAGGACCAGATCTTTTTCGGTCAGCCCCTGAACCATGTTCATGATACGGCCTGCAGCAGCACGGCCTGCTGCATCAGGCACTGGATGGGCCGCTTCAACAACCTCGATACGTTTACATGGCATGCCATGGTCATATCGGGTAACAACCAGACCACTGAGCTCGCCTTCCCAGTTGTCTTCGACAGCTTTCGCCATCGCTGCAGCGCCTTTACCGGCACCGATCACAATCGTCCTGCCGCCTTCAACAGGCTTAGGCAGATACTGAGGCAGACATTTTTCTGCACTGACAGCTGCAACCGCACTGGAGAACAGGTCTTTGAGCAGCTGCTTTGGATTATCGACTGACATATAAATTTCCTGAAAGAAAAAAGCCACCAAACGCCTGCAGAACCCCGGTTCACCGAACCGTTCCACATGCCATTTGATGGCTTCTGGATGATAGGTCAGATCAGGTGAATGAGGTTCACCTGATCTTCATAACCGACTGAAATCAAGCGATTTCGTGGTTTGCCATCATTTCCAGTGCACGGCACATTGCGGAGTGGTCGCTGCCGCTCATACCGTGTGCTGCGCAGGAGTTGAACAGTTCCTGTGCGGTTGCAGTGTTAGGCAGGCTGACGCCCAGAGCCTTAGCACCCTGCAGTGCCAGGTTCAGGTCTTTCTGATGCAGGTTGATACGGAAACCTGGGTTGAAAGTACGTTTAACCATACGTTCGCCATGAACTTCCAGGATACGGGAAGAAGCGAAACCGCCCATCAGAGCCTGACGGACCTTAGCTGGATCTGCACCAGCCTTGGATGCGAACAGCAGAGCTTCGGAAACTGCTTCGATAGTCAGTGCAACGATAATCTGGTTAGCAACCTTACAGGTCTGGCCAGCACCGTTTTCACCAACCAGGGTGATGTTCTTACCCATCAGCTGGAACAGTGGTTTAACCTTGTTGAAGGTTTCTTCGTTACCGCCGATCATGAAGGACAGGGAACCTTCATATGCACCAACCTGACCGCCGGAAACTGGAGCGTCCAGATATTCACAGCCCAGTTCATTGATCTTCTTAGCGTATTCTTTGGTTTCGATTGGGGAGATGGAGCTCATATCGACAACGATCTTGCCAGCGGACAGACCTTCTGCAACACCACCGTTACCAAACAGGACAGCACCAACGTGTGGGGTGTCTGGAACCATGATGAAGACGATGTCGGATTTCTGAGCAACTTCTTTACCGTTTGCACAGGTGATTGCACCACCTTTGGTCAGTTCTTCTGGAATATCACCGATATCGTTAACGTACAGGGTATTGCCAGCTTTCTGCAGGTTGAGTGCCATTGGGGTACCCATGATACCCAGGCCGATAAAACCAAGATTTGCCATTGTTAAATTCTCCAAATAGATGTCTTTGATAACTTAAATAACTGACGGTTTATTCAACGTCGTATTCTTTCAGCCAGGACAGACCTTCAACAGTGGTGGTTGCTGGTCTGTATTCGCAGCCGATGTAGCCGTCGTAGCCGATTTCGTCCAGGAACTTGAACAGGAAGTGATAGTTGATTTCACCGGTACCTGGTTCGTGACGGTTAGGCAGGTCAGCCAGCTGCATGTGTTTGATCAGAGGCAGGTTAGCCTTGATGGTGTTAGCCAGTTCACCTTCCATACGCTGCATATGATAGATGTCATACTGGATGAACAGGTTGTCAGAGCCGACTTCCTTGATGATGTCGACAGCCTGCTGGGTCTTGTTCAGGTATGCATTCTTCATGTCGATGGTATTGACTGGTTCGGTAACCAGACGGATACCTTCTGCTTTCAGTGCTGCAGCAGCGAATTTCAGGTTGGAAACGAAAGTAGCGCGCTGTTTGTCTTCAGACAGACCTGGCAGGGTTGGACCAGACAGTGCATTGACCTGAGGAACACCCAGTGCTTTCGCATACTGGATTGCCTTGCCAACGCCGTCCTGGAATTCACCGACACGGTCTGGGTGGGAAGCGATACCGCGGTCACCAGCAGCCCAGTTACCGGATGGCAGGTTGTGCAGAACCAGCTTCAGGTTGTTTTTCTGCAGTCTTTCGCCGATTTCTTCGATGGTGTTGTCGTATGGGAACAGGAATTCAACTGCCTTGAAGCCTGCCTTTGCGGCAGCTTCGAAACGGTCCAGGAAAGGCACTTCATTGAAGAGCATGGACAGGTTAGCGGCTACTTTTGCCATTTGTTTTCTCCTTGTAGAAATATCTCGATAAATTACTGCTTATTCGGTAATGTCCAGAGCGGTACCCCAGTCATTGATCTTGTCGAGGTTGCCACCCATAGGAACGTTGGTGACGCGTTCCATGATGCATTCAACGACGACTGGTACAGAGTATTCTTTCATCAGTTCGCGTGCCTTGGTCAGGGCAGGGATGATTTCTGCTGGTTTGGTGCAGCGGATAGCCTTACAGCCCATACCTTCTGCAATCTTGCAGAAATCCATACCGTATTCACCGATTTCTGGTGAGTTGATGTTGTCATAGGACAGCTGGACACAGTAATCCAGATTGTTGAAGCCCAGCTGACCCTGACGGATCAGACCCAGATAAGCATTGTTTACGACAACGTGGATATAAGGCAGCTTGAACTGCGCGCCGACAGCCAGTTCCTCAATATGGAACATGAAGTCGAAGTCACCGGAAATCGCACAGATGTCTGCATCTGGCAGTGCACGGCGGACACCCATGGTTGCTGGGATAACCCAACCCAGTGGACCAGCCTGACCGCAGTCAATCCAGCCACGTGGCTGATAGACCTTCAGGGTCTGGACTGCAGAAATCTGGGACAGACCGATAGAGCAGACGTAGTGGACATCACGACCGAAGAAGTTGTTCATTTCGTGCCATACACGCTGATACTTCATAGGAACTTCTTCCCAGTCGGTCTTGCGCAGCATGGTGCGTTTACGTTTCAGGCAGTCAGCAGCCCATGCGGAGCGGTCTTTCAGCTTGCCTGCCGCTTTCCATTCCTTAGCCAGTGCAACGAGCTGTTCCAGAGCAGCCCTCGCATCGGAGACAACACCGTAATCAGGTGGGAAAACCTTACCGATCTGGGTTGGTTCGATATCGATGTGAACGAACTTACGGCCAGCACGGTAGGTTGCCAGACCACCGGTATGGCGGTTTGCCCAACGGTTACCGATACCCAGTACGAAGTCGGACTGGAGGAAAGATGCGTTTGCATAACGATGGTGGGTCTGGATACCGACCATACCTGCATTCAGGTCATGGTCATCAGGGATGGCACCCCAACCCATCATGGTAGGGACAACTGGAGTACCCAGGATTTCTGCCAGTTCAACCAACAGTGGAGATGCGTCTGCCAGAATAACGCCGCCACCAGCAATAATCATTGGTTTTTCAGATTCGTTCAGCATGGTCAGGACTTTTTCGACCTGTGCTGGACTTGCGCTTGGCTTGTCAACAGCCAGCGGAGTGTAGGTATCTGGATCGAATTCGATTTCGCCCATCTGAACGTCCATAGGCAGGTCGATCAGGCAAGGACCAGGACGACCGGTACGCATCAGATAGAATGCTTTCTGCAGGACCCAAGGAACCAGTTCTGGTTCGCGGACGGTCACTGCCATCTTGGTGACAGGGCGTGCGATGTTTTCGATATCAACAGCCTGGAAATCTTCCTTGTACAGGACAGAGCGAGGCACCTGACCGGTAATCGCCAGAATAGGAATGGAGTCTGCGATTGCAGAATACAGGCTGGTGACCATATCGGTTGCAGCTGGACCGGAAGTACAGATACCGACACCGATATTGCCATGTTTCGCGCGGGAATAACCTTCAGCCATATGACCGATAGCATTGCCATGACGCGCCAGAGTATGCTGCATGGTTCCACGTTTTTTCAGCCCAGCATAGACCGGGTTGATCCCAGCACCAGGAATACCGAATACTTCGGTAACGCCTTCTTTTTCAAGTACATATACAGCTGCTTCAGCTGCAGTCATTTTTGCCATGAAACACCTCCAGAGTGAGACAGTTCAAATTTATATATCAGTAACCCTGCATTATAGATGATTTTGCGCCCCCGCTGATGCTTTCAGGTATGAAAAAGCATCCCTGCTGTTTTTATTCCAGCAGGATGGGCCAGCAGTCAATCATCGTTGTTTATATGGGCCCCCTGTTCTGGCAAAACAGAGATGGCGACCTGTCTCAGGCAATCCACCATGCCCATTCTATAAACAATGCGTCGAACAATATGACATATTACACCAAGATGCAAATATCGTCAGACCCTCTCTGCATTTTTTCTGCATTTTCAGAAATCCCGCAACGCAATCCATTCAACCGGGTCAAGCAATAAACAAGCATACTGCATGCCAATTCATCTTCAAGGCCAGGGACTCGGGCAAAAAAATACCCTCCGGCTTTCACAGGAGGGTATGCTGTCTGTACTGGAAGAGTCAGCCGCGCAAACCGATCTTCCAGAACGTATCCGACAATTACAGGCTGTCGCCGAAGTCTTCGCGGAACTTCGCAGCCAGTTTCTGTGGCCAATCGCCGATTGGTTCCAGACGGCCAACGAAGAAACGCAGGACTGGTGGTTCTTCAACGAATCTCAGACCACCGATCAGTTCACGGTTCTTGTACAGCCATTCGATGCGGTCCTGCAGATACTTGGTCTGGGACAGGGTGAACACACGGCGTGGGAATGCCAGACGCAGCAGTTCGACTTCTGCAGGGATTTCAGTACCATCTGGTTCACGTTCCATGGAAACAGTACCACGTTCCATACCGCGGACACCGCTGGCGATATACATCGCAGCAGTCAGTGCACCTGCTGGGTACTGCAGGGATGGGACATGAGGCAGGAAGCCGGTTGCATCCAGATGAGCACCCAGACCACCAGCAGGGGTAACAACTGGAATACCTTTAGCATCGAGGTTGTCAACCAGATATTTAATGAATTCTGGAGAATGACGGATCATGTTGAAGTCACATGCTTCACGCAGACCGACTGCCATTGCTTCGATTTCACGGACAGACATACCACCGTAGGTCAGGAAACCTTCGAACAGTGGAATGAAGTCACGCATCTTCAGGTACAGGTCTTTGTTGTTGGTTGCGATACCACCCCCACGTGCACAACCGATCTTACGTGCGGAGAAGTAGACCATATCTGCCAGATCGCACATGGTGCGCAGGATGTAACCTGGATCTGCGTCCTTGAATTCTTCTTCACGCATGATGTTGAAGTAGATGTTTTCGCATGCCAGGGAGATATCGACGAGGAGTGGAATACCGTACTTGTCGCAGATCTTGCGGACTTCACGCAGGTTGGCGATGGAGAATGGCTGACCACCGATCAGGTTGGTGCCCGCTTCCATACGGACGAAAGGAACTTTCTCAACGCCGGCTTCCTTGATGACTTCTTCCATGCGTTCGAGGTTCATGTTGCCCTTGAATGGGTGATTGGATTTAATCTTGCCCGCTTCAGGGTAGAAACATTCTTCAACACGGCCACCAGCATACATGATCAGTGCTTTAGGGGTGGTGAAGTGGAAGTTCATAGGAACAACGTCACCTTCCTTGACGAAAGCTTTTGCCAGGATGTGTTCTGCAGCACGACCCTGATGAGCTGGCAGGAAGTATTCAGTACCAAGGATTTCCTTGACAACAGCTTCCAGACGATAGAAAGATTCAGAACCCGCATAGGCATCATCCGCAACCAACATGGAAGCGACCTGCTGGTCAGACATGGCGTTGACACCACTGTCAGTCAGCATATCCATGTAGATATCGCGGTTTTTCAGCAGGAAGGAGTTATACCCTGCTTCTTCGATTTTTTTCAGACGTTCTTCAACAGGCAACAGGTTCAGTTTCTGTACAACGCGAACCTTGTGCATTTCAAGAGGAATATATTCCCCGCTGGAAATTTTAATTTGATTGGACATTTGGGTTCCGATACTAAATATTGATAACAACCTCCTAAAGCAGGAGGCATGGTTTACAACCAGTTCTGTTTCCAGGACAAAACCGAGCAATTTCTGGATTTTACACCTAAGTGCAACCACTAAAACATTGAATCAGGTCAAGTTATGGCTTTTTTTCAGCAGGTTTTGTTGAAAAAAAGCACTCAGTTGGAAAATCCATACATTTTGTAAGGTTTTTCAGCGAAACGCGGACATCCCTCCAACGCAGATAGATGGCATTGAGGAAAAGGGGGAGGAAGGGGGAAGCGGCAAAGACTGAAAAATCAGAAATCCCTGTCAACAGAGAAAAGGCTCAGTGCCTCAAGACACTGGCGATATTCACCGTCTGGCAGATCAGCCAACGCAGCAATCGCCTCTTCAGATGCCTGTTTTGCCATCTGATAGGTGTAATCCAGAGAGCCACTCGTCCGCACCGCATCGAGCACCGTATCAAAACAGGATTCATCACCCTCTTCGATACTTTTTCGGATAGCAGTCTTCTGGGCATCCGTACCATTCACCATCAACCAGATCAGCGGCAGGGTCATCTTGCCCTCTTTCAGGTCATTGCCTGCCAGTTTACCCATCGTATCGGCATCACCCGCATAATCGAGCAGGTCATCAATCAACTGGAAAGCATTCCCCAATGAACGCCCATAAGCAGCGGCTGAGGCAACCGCCTGTTCAGAAGCACCTGCCACCATCGCCCCCAGTTCACAGGCGGCCTCGAAGAGCTTCGCTGTTTTCGCATAGATGACTTTTCGGTAACCCGCTTCATCCAGATCAGCATTGCGGGCATTCATCAGCTGCATGACCTCACCCTCTGCAATCAGGTTGGTGGTATCTGCCAGCACACGCTGAACCGCCATGCTGTCAACAGAAACCATCATCTGGAATGCACGGGTATAGAGGAAATCCCCCACAAGAACAGAAGCCGCATTGCCAAACATGGAATTGGCACTTGGGCGGCCACGACGCAGATCCGCTTCATCCACCACATCATCATGCAGGAGCGTTGCCGTATGGATGAACTCTACCGTTGCCGCCAGTGTGTGGTGATGTGTGCCCTGATAACCGAAAGCCTTCGCCATCAACAGGAGCAGGATGGGACGGATACGCTTCCCACCCGCATTGATGATGTAATCAGCAATCCTGCCGATCAATACAATATCCGAGTGCATCTGCTCACGGATAACCGTATTGACAGCTTCAAGGTCTGGCATCACAGGCACCAGAAATTCATTGGGATTGCTTTTCATCGGTTGTTCAAAGAATCAGGAGACTGCTTAAACATGCCATTGGATTATAGATGTTCATGCCTGAAAGTAAAACAGGCATACCCTGCTAATGACAGGGATATGCCTGCGAAAACACACTGTTTACGGTATTTTCACGGATTTTAGGTGCTCTTCCTGACAATTCCGGCGCCAGACTCCACCGATTTTGTCAGGAAAACATTCCCGCCGATGGTGACACCATCCCCGATAACCGTATCACCGCCAAGAATCGATGCCCCAGAATAGATGGTGACATTGTCCTTGATGGACGGATGCCGCTTCACATTCTTCATCTCACCATGGGTGACTTTCGCACCCAGTGTCACACCCTGATAAACCTTGACCCGCCTGCCGATGACCGTCGTTTCCCCAATGACCACACCCGTACCATGGTCAATAAAGAATGAACTGCCAATCTGTGCACCGGGATGGATATCGATTCCCGTAACCGCATGTGCATATTCTGTCAGCATACGGGGAATCAGTGGCACTTTCAGCTTATGGAACTCATGGGCAATCCGATAAACCGTAATCGCAAAAAAGCCGGGATAACAGAGAACAATCTCCTCTGTATTGAATGCGGCAGGATCACCCTCATAAGCTGCCTGGGCATCATTCATCAACTCCAAGCGGATATAAGGAATCCGGTCAATGAACTGCGCAGTCAGCTCATTCGCTTCAGCCAGCAGCTCTTTCCATGACCGTCCCTCATTCTCAGGCAGGAACTGAAGTGCATAGCGGAGCTGGGTACTGATCGAGACAAACAGCTTTTCGGCAAAAAGGTCAAAATGACCGGGTTCACGGCTGGACGTCCATAACTGCTGGGGGAACAGCAGCTGACGGATCTGCTTGACGATGGCAATCAGCTCGTCACGCTCTGGACGGACAATATGATTCCACAGACCATTCGCCGTCACTGAAGAAAAATCCGCCTTCAGGTCTGCAAGCGCCCGCCGTTTCTGTAAACCAGTATCTTCAATCATGACAGTATCCAGAAAACGATAGATTGGGCCAGCCTTCCCAGACTGGCCCTCTCGGTGAATCAACGCAGTTTCCTCAGGACCTTGACAAGGTACTCGATTTCTTCCGGTGTGTTATAGAACGCCAGGGAAGGACGAACCGTTGCCTCAAGTCCATAGTGCCGCAGGATAGGCTGCGCACAATGATGTCCTGCACGGACAGCAATCCCATGCTGGCTCAGGTGCTGCCCGATTTCCGGTACCTCATGACCATCCATGACAAATGACAGGACACTCGTCTTCTGTTTCGCACGTCCAACCAGATGCAGCCCAGGAATCTTGTCCAGCTCCTGGATGGCATAGGTCAGCAGGCCATGCTCATAGCGGTTGATGTTCTGGATACCGATGCTGTTGACATAGTCCAGCGCCGCCCCCAGGCCGACTGCGTCTGCGATATTGCCCGTACCTGCCTCAAACTTGTTTGGTGCAGGCTGATACAGCGTGCGTTCAAAAGTGACATCAGCAATCATATTGCCACCGCCCTGATAAGGCTCTGCCTCGTCCAGTGCATCGGCTTTGCCATAGACCGCGCCGATACCTGTCGGCCCAAAGATCTTATGCCCAGAGAAGACATAGAAATCAACATCCAGCGACTGGACATCCACAGGAATATGGGAAACAGACTGCGCACCGTCAATCAGGATACGGACACCATGCTGATGGGCAATCCGTACAAGTTCTGCAACCGGTGTAATGGTTCCCAAGGCATTGGAAACATGCGCGACAGAAACAAAACGTGTCCGTGAGCTGAACAGTTTCTGATATTCCGAAAGAATCAGCTGAC
>CAZHQM010000057.1:0-9440 GCA_964534155.1 uncultured Oxalobacter sp. | reverse complement strand
CTCCAGCAGCATCCAAATAATCCGAATCTTTTCGGAAAAGGAAAGCCAACCCTCGTGGTTGGCTTTTTTATTGCCGCTTAAAACGACTATAATCATTTCGTGAGTCTGGATTCTTTCCGAACAAGACGATTCAATAGAGGCAAACCATGAAAAAGACCCTGTTCCTGACCGCAATGCTTGCCCTGGCACTTACTGCCTGCAGCAAAGGTGGCAATAAACCAACAGCATCAGCTCCTCAAGGCAGCGATGCAAAGACCATGCAGATTGATCCTAAGGCTGCCGCTCCTGCCGCAACCGATGTCCGTACACCGCCTGTTGATCCAAAAACAGGCAAACCTGCCGCATCTGAACCTGCGAAGTAATAAGACCGCATACGAAAAAAGCCAGCTCTCAGCTGGCTTTTCTGCTTCTGCTCCCTGCCTTGACCGGCCGCTTTCAGCCCAGTTCAATCCAGTCAAATCCGTTATCCTGGTCGGCAACGATTACATCGATACCATAGGGTGAAACACTCGCTTCCACCGCATTCCGTGCATGGACAGGCAGGTTGTTGTTCTGGCTCAGGTGGGCGGCAACGACTTTCTTCAGGCAGGAGCGGTCAATCTCGCGGAGAAAATCTGCGGCATCGTGGTTTGAGAGATGTCCATAGGCGCTCCTGATGCGTTTTTTGAGATGCGCAGGATACACGGAGGTTTTCATCATCTCCTCGTCGTAGTTGCATTCCAGATAAAGCAGATGGCAGGCGCTCAGTTCCCGCATGATATGCGGTGTCACCTGCCCTGTATCGGTCAGCATGCCCACTTTCACTGTGCCATCGGTCAGATGGAACTGGAGCGGTTCCCGGGCGTCATGCGAAACGGTGAATGCGGTGATTTCGAGATTGCCGACCGCCACGCTGTCGCCGTCACGGCAGAAGTTGAGGTCTATATCGGAGAAATCCTTGCCCAGTCCCTGAAAGGTCCCGTTGCTCATCCAGACTGGCATGCCATAGCGTTTTGCCAATGGGAGCACGCCCTGACCATGATCGCCATGTTCGTGGGTAACAAATACTGCAGACAGCTCTTCCGGCCGGCAGCCGGCACGCTCGAGCCTTCGGTGGAGATCGCGGATGCCAAAGCCACAGTCAAACATGACTGTGACTTTCCGGGATCCGTCAAAAGAAGTAACCAGCAGTGAATTGCCTTTGCTTCCACTGCCGAGACTGGTCAGCTTCAACACTTATTTCAGCTGACCGTACAACAGATTGATGATTTTCTTGCCGACTGAAGAGGTTTCCAGCTCACCCTTGTCATCAAAGACAACAACCTGGGATTTGCCGTCCACTTCGCGGACATAGATCTGATACTTGTCAGTATGCTTGTCCTTGGAAGACGATGAGGAGAACCAGCCACTGAACCAGCCCTTCTTCTCGTTTTCAGGAGAGCTCTGTGCGTCTTCTTCCTGATCGACATAGCGGACATAATACAGACCAGCAGAGCGGTCACGGTCTTCAACGGTGAAGCCGACCCGGTCAAGTGCCAGACCGACACGGCGCCAGGTCCGGTCAAATGCCTCATCCACAACAACCATGGAAGAACGTTCGCTCTTGACCAGGGTTGCCTTGGACTGGACCTGAACGGTCTTCTTCTCAGCAATCGCACGGGCGCGTTTTTCTTCTTTCTTGTCCATGTCACTCAGATGGACGAGCAGACGGGAAAGGAATTCCGCTTCCAGTTCCGGATCAGATGCACGGGCAGTCCAGATGGTTGCTTCCTTGTCATGCCCCTGCAGTTCTTCTTCCGCACCACGGTGGCTGATGTAGATTTCGGTTGTGCCATCAGGACCACGTTCCAGACGGGTACGGAACTTGTCACGTTCGCCTGTGGAATACAGCGAGTCGAACAGCTTGCCGATGGTGCGGCGGATGATGTCCTGCGGAATCTTCGCGCGGTTTTCCGCCCAGTCGGTTTCCATGATGCCTGTTGCCGGGGAATCGATGTTGATCAGGAAACCGTTGTCCTGCCAGAAATCACGGATTGGCTCCCAGAGCAGTTCCGGGGAGCGGTTGACCACCAGCCAGCGCTGGTTGCCAAGGCGTTCGATATGGATGTCTTTTGCCTGATTCGGGGCAACAGAACCCAGGGATGCCGCATCAGAGGATGCATTCATCCCTGCATCCATTTCCTTGCGCTGCTGTTCGTAGTCGGATGCCGTAATGACCCCGCCACTGTCAGGAATCATAAAACGGTTGTCGCGCTGCAACTGGGTCAGGTCAGGTGGGATTTCCAGACGTCTGCCCGGTTTCTGCGCCGCAGAATCGCTCTTATAGTCAATACGGTCAGAGTCCATCAGTTCGTCGAAAGAACTGCAGGACGTCAATGACAGCACAGCAACGGTACTGACGATCACCGTACTGATTCGCTTCTTGATTTGCATACTATTTCTCAAACAACAGCCAGGGGGTCTCGCCCAATCAGATCTTTACGCCACCAGCCAGCATGGATGCCTTCACAGCGTCCTTGCAGCCATCAGAGAGTGGAACCAGTGGCAGGCGGATACCAGATTCGATGATACCCATCTGGTTCAGCGCCCATTTCACAGGAATCGGGTTGGCTTCAATGAACAGCTTATTGCTCATTGGCTGCAGTTCACGGTACAGGCTCATTGCGGTTGCAACATCACCTTTCAGGGCAGCCTGACACATCTGGTGCATTTTCTTAGGAGCGACATTACCGACAACGGTGATGTTGCCGCTTGCGCCTGCCAGGATCAGGGAGACTGCGGTTGGATCGTCACCGGAGTAAACCTGGAAATCAGCTGGTTTGCGCAGCAGCAGGTCGAGACCGCGTGCGATGTTACCGGTCGCATCCTTCACACCGATGATGTTAGGGATTTCTGCCAGACGCAGGATGGTTTCATTGGACATGTCCGCAACCGTTCTGCCTGGTACGTTGTAGAGCACGATAGGGATGTCGACTGCTTCTGCAATCGCCTTGAAGTGCTGATACATGCCTTCCTGGGTTGGCTTGTTGTAGTAAGGCACAACCTGCAGGGTTGCATCAGCGCCATATGCCTTCGCATGCTTAGACAGTTCAATCGCTTCAGCGGTGGAGTTTGCGCCTGCACCAGCAACGACTGGCACACGTCCTGCAACCTGTTCACAGGTCACGCGGATCATTTCTGCGTGTTCTTCCACACTCAGGGTTGGGGATTCACCGGTGGTACCAACAACAGACAGTGCGTCTGTTTCTTCAGCGATCAGCCAATCGACAAATTTACGGGTGCCTTCGAAATCAACACGTCCGTCATCTGTCATTGGTGTGACCATTGCCACAATACTGCCTTCAATTTTCATGATTCAACTCTTTTTTCAGTGGGTTTCTCCCCTCCAGAGATGGAGCGGCAGAAACAAATTAAAATTCGACAGCAATAATATACATCAACTCAACCAATATATCAGCACCAGACAAAAAAAGTACCTGATCTACCCTGCAAAAAGACAGTCTCAGGTACCTTTTTCCGAGAGAAAATCAAGCCTGCATCAGCCAGCTGTCAACAGCTTCTGCACATTCGCGTCCCTCATGGATTGCCCAGACAACCAGCGACTGTCCACGGCGGGCATCCCCTGCCGCAAAGACCTTGTCAACAGAGGTCTGGAAGCGCTTGTCGCCTTCGAAGTCAGCCTGTGCGGCACCGGTGCGGCTCTTCTCGACTCCGAATGCATCCAGTACGGAGGCAACAGGACCTGAGAAGCCCATCGCCAGCAGCACCATATCGGCTGGGATCTCGAATTCACTGCCCTCGACTTCGACATACTTGCCTGCAACCTGTTCAACACGGCAGACAACAATCTTCTCGACACGGCCGCGTTTGCCTTCAATCCGTTTGGTGTTCAGGCCAAAGTCACGGGTGCAACCTTCTTCATGGGAAGAGGAGACATTGAATTTGCGTGGCCAGTATGGCCAGGTCAGGTCTTTGTTCACTTCTTCCGGCAGTTTGGCATTACGGTCAAACTGGAAGACGCTGGTTGCGCCCTGACGGTTGGCAATGCCGACGCAGTCAGAACCGGTATCACCGCCACCGATGATCACGACACGCTTGCCTTCTGCACTCAGGCGGTTGCGTGAGCGCTCTCCGGCATCTTTCCGGTTCTGGGCGGTCAGGAATTCCATCGCATAATGAACGCCCTGCAGGTCAGCCCCTGGCAGGTTGCCCAGACTACGTGGCTGTTCTGCCCCGACCGCCAGGATCACTGCATCGAACTCTGCTTTCAGGGTTTCAGGTGCAATGACTTCTTTTGCCTGATTGAGGATGCCATCAGGAATGGATGTTCCCACCAGCACGCCAGTGTGGAACACAACGCCTTCAGCTTCCATCTGTGCCAGACGGCGGTCAACGACCGATTTCTCCAGCTTGAAGCCAGGAATACCGTATCTCAGCAGACCACCGATGCTGTCGTTTTTCTCATAGACATGCACTTCATGTCCAAGGCGTGCCAGCTGCTGTGCCGCAGCCAGGCCCGCAGGACCGGAACCGACAACAGCCACACGCTTGCCTGTCTTGACCGGCACTTCTGCTGGTTTGATCCAGCCGTTCTGCCAACCTTTCTCAACGATGAAACGTTCGATTGAGCGGATGCCGACAGGTTCCTGAATCAGCCCCACGGAACATGCAGGTTCGCACAGTGCTGGACAAACTCTCCCTGTAAATTCAGGGAAGTTGTTTGTTGTATGCAGTTTTTCAAGTGCATCCTGATCCAGTCCGTTGTAGACCTGGTCATTGAAGTCAGGAATCAGGTTGCCCAGCGGACACGCATTGTTGCAGAACGGAACACCGCAATCCATACAGCGTGCGCCCTGAATCCGGGCCTGATCATCTTCCAAGGTCAGTGTGAACTCACGGTAGTGTTTCACCCTTTCGGCAGGCGCAGCATGAAATTCCTCAATCCTGTCGAACTCTTTGAATCCAGTTACTTTTCCCATTTTTCGCCTCTATCCTGTAATCTCACTCTGAACATCCTGCATCATGCCGCTTTCGCCACATCCGCACCCGTCTGTGCGTTGTACAGGTCTTCCAAAGCCCGGCGGTATTCATCCGGGAACACTTTCACAAACTGGCCTCGGC
Organism: uncultured Oxalobacter sp.; assembly: GCA_964534155.1. Classification (GTDB taxonomy): domain Bacteria; phylum Pseudomonadota; class Gammaproteobacteria; order Burkholderiales; family Burkholderiaceae_D; genus Oxalobacter. Next base: position 4,340 of record CAZHQM010000057.1, on the reverse strand, counting down.
AATTCGACCAATCTTCGAGCAATTTACGGGCAGTCATACTGCCGGTATAGGTAAAGTGGTTTTCAATCAGATGTCTCAGGATGACTTCATCAGTCTGAGGTTCGCCGTCGCGGCTCATCCGATGCCAGATTGCCTTGTTGCCTTCCGCTTCCTGTTCGAAGAGGGACTGGACACGTTCCAGTGTCACCATCGACAGGTTGCACTTGCGTTCGAAGGTGCCGTCTGGATCATAGACATAAGCGATACCGCCTGACATACCTGCCGCAAAGTTGCGACCGGTTTCACCGAGGATGACGACCGTGCCGCCTGTCATATATTCGCAGCCGTGGTCACCGCAGCCTTCTGCGACTGCCACTGCACCGGAGTTACGGACGGAGAAACGTTCGCCTGTGATGCCGTAGAAATAAGCCTCACCGGTGATTGCACCGTACAGCACGGTATTGCCAGCAATCATGTTCTGGTCTGGCTGACCACGGAACTGGTTATGTGGGCGGACAATCAGACGGCCACCGGACAGCCCCTTGCCGACATAGTCATTCGCATCACCGACCAGATCCAGCGTGATACCATGTGCAAGGAATGCACCGACAGACTGACCGGCTGTACCCTGCAGCTGGATATGGATGGTGTCATCAGGCAGACCGCCATGACCGTAACGGCGGGCGACCTCACCGGAAAGCATTGCACCGACGCTGCGGTTTGCATTGCGGATCGGGTAGATGAAAGAAATCTTCTCTTTTTTCTCCAACGCAATCTGAGACTGGACAATCAGGCGGTGGTCGATGGATTTTTCCAGACCATGGTCCTGGGATTCCCTGTGCAGTTTCAGGATGGATGCATCCACTTCTGGTTCGTAGAACAGGCGGCTGAAGTCAAGGCCGGATTCTTTCCAGTTTGCGATTGCCTTGGATTTTTCCAGCAGATCGACTCTGCCAATCAGTTCATCGTAGGTCTTGATACCCAGCTGAGCCATGATCTGGCGCATTTCTTCTGCGACGAAGAACAGGTAATTGACGATGTATTCTGGTTTGCCCTTGAATTTCTTACGCAGTTCAGGATCCTGGGTTGCAACCCCGACCGGGCAGGTGTTCAGATGGCATTTACGCATCATGATACAGCCCTGGGTAACGAGTGGAGCGGTTGCAAAACCGACTTCATCTGCACCGAGGATTGCCGCAATCACAACGTCTCGACCGGTCTTCATCTGACCGTCTGCCTGAATACGGACACGGCCACGCAGGTTGTTCAGCACCAGTGTCTGCTGGGTTTCTGCCAGACCGATTTCCCAAGGGGTACCGGTATTCTTGATGGAAGACAGTGGGGAAGCACCGGTACCACCATCATGACCAGAGATCACAATGTGGTCTGCCTTGGCTTTCGCCACACCGGCGGCGACAGTACCAACACCGATTTCAGAGACCAGTTTCACAGAGATGGTCGCACGTGGGTTCACGTTCTTCAGGTCGTGTACCAGCTGAGCCAGATCCTCAATCGAATAAATATCGTGGTGAGGTGGAGGAGAAATCAGACCGACACCAGGCACGGAGAAGCGCATGCTTGCAATGTATTCAGAAACCTTGGTGCCTGGCAGATGGCCGCCTTCACCTGGTTTTGCGCCCTGCCCCATCTTGATCTGGATTTCATCCGCAGAGTTCAGGTATTCAGCGGTCACACCGAAACGGCCGGATGCAACCTGTTTGATGCGGGAACGCAGGGAATCGCCTTCCTGCAGTTCAACATCAGCCATGATGCGATCTTCGCCCAGAATGGATTTCAGGGTTTCGCCTTCTTTGATCTTATGACCTGCAAGTTCTTTCTGGTAGCGGCGTGGGTCTTCACCACCTTCACCGGTATTGGATTTGCCGCCAATTCGGTTCATCGCAACGGCCAGGGATGCATGGGCTTCTGCACTGATTGAGCCCAGAGACATCGCGCCTGTGGTGAAGCGTTTTACGATTTCCTTGGCTGGTTCAACATCTTCAATCGCGATTGCCTTGGATGGATCGAAGCGGAACTCGAACAGACCGCGCAGGGTCATCTGACGTTTGGACTGGTCATTGATGATCTGTGCGTATTCCTTATAGGTGGAGTAGCTGTTTGCACGGGTGGAGTGCTGCAGTTTCGCAATCGCATCCGGGGTGAACATGTGGTTTTCACCCTGTTTACGGAATGCATATTCACCGCCGATTTCCAGGAACTTGATTGGCATTTCGCGGGTCTTGAAGGCTTTTTCATGCTGACGCAGGGATTCTTCTGCAATCTCGAAAATACCGATGCCTTCAACGGTGGATGCTGTGCCACGGAAGTATTTTTCAGTCAGCTTTGTTGACAGGCCAATCGCTTCGAAGATCTGGGCACCGCAGTAGGAGCGGTATGTCGAGATCCCCATCTTCGACATGATCTTCATCAGGCCCTTGCTGATTGCCTTCACAAAGTTTTCCTGTGCCTTTTCTGGAGTCAGGTCGGCAGAGAGGCGTGGTGCCAGCTGTGCGAGGGTTTCCATTGCCAGATAAGGGTGGACAGCTTCTGCACCGTAGCCTGCCAGCAGTGCGAAATGGTGGGTTTCCTTGGCAGAACCTGTTTCAACAACGAGACCGGTTGATGCGCGCAGACCTTTTGCAACCAGATGCTGATGGATCGCGGAAGTTGCCAGCAGTGCAGGAATCGCCAGTCTGTCTGGACCGATCTTACGGTCGGAAACAATCAGGATATTGTGCCCGGACTGGACCGCATCGACTGCCTCAGCGCACAGGGAAGCCAGATGCGCCTCGATGCCTTCCTTGCCCCAGTTCACTGGATAGCAGATGTTGAGTTCATAAGAACGGAATTTACCGTTGGTATGGGCATCGATGTTGCGGATGCTTGCCATCTCTGCGAAGTTCAGGATTGGCTGGGAAACTTCCAACCGCATCTGTGGATTCACATTGTTCGTATCCAATGGGTTTGGTTTTGGACCGATGTAAGACAGCAGTGACATGATGATCGCTTCACGGATTGGATCCACTGGAGGGTTCGTCACCTGAGCGAATGACTGTCTGAAATAGTTGTAGAGCGGTTTAGAACGGCTGGAGAGGATTGCCAGAGAAGCATCGTTCCCCATTGAGCCGATTGCCTCATCTGCTTCGAGCGCCATTGGTGGCAGGATGATCTTCATGTCTTCCTGCGTGTAACCGAATGCTTCCTGACGCTGGATCAGTGGCACATCACAGGCTGCCGGCTCATTGTTGTGATCCTGCAGGTCGTGCAGCTTGATGCAGACAGAATTCGTCCAGGAGCGGTAAGGACGAGCATTCGCATAGGTGTTCTTGATTTCCTGATCGTCGATGATGCGACCGGCTTCCATGTCAATCAGGAACATCTTGCCTGGTTCCAGACGCCATTTCTTGATGATGTGGGTTTCTGGGATTGGAAGAACACCGGTTTCAGATGCCATGACGACCAGATCGTCATCGGTGATGACATAACGTGCAGGACGCAGACCATTTCGGTCAAGCATACCGCCAATCTGGCGACCGTCGGTGAATGCAATCGCTGCTGGACCATCCCATGGTTCCATCATCGCCGCATGGTATTCATAGAATGCACGGCGGTTGTCGTGCATCAGGTTACTGTTTTCCCACGCTTCTGGAATCATCATCATCATTGCGTGTGCCAGTGGATAACCGGACATCACCAGCAGTTCCAGTGCGTTGTCGAAACATGCGGTATCAGACTGACCTTCGTACATCAGTGGATACAGTTTCTGCAGATCTTCACCCAGCACCACGGAATTCATCATGACTTCACGTGCACGGAACCAGTTGAAGTTGCCTTTCACGGTGTTGATTTCACCGTTGTGTGCAATCAGTCGGTATGGATGTGCCAGTGGCCATTCTGGGAAGGTATTTGTGGAGAAGCGCTGGTGGACCATTGCCAGTGCGGAGACGCAGCGTTCATCCTGCAGGTCTTTGTAGTAGTCCTGAACCTGATCGACGAGCAGCAGGCCTTTATAGACGATGGTGCGTGCTGACATCGATGGAACGAAGAATTCCTTGCAGTGCTTCAGGTCGAGTGCCTGAATCGCATGACCGGCTGATTTACGGATAACGAAGAGTTTACGTTCGAGGGCATCGGTCACCATGGTATCTGGACCACGACCGATGAAAATCTGGCGGATGACCGGTTCTTTCTCCTTGACTCGAGGAGACATCGGCATTTCGGTATTGACCGGTACATCACGCCAGCCCAGCACAATCTGATTTTCCGCCTTGACTGCACGTTCGATTTCTTTCTCACATGCGAGTCGGGTTTCGTGTTCCTTAGGCAGGTTAATCATCCCGACTCAATATTCACCAGTAGTT
>CAZHQM010000056.1:0-9620 GCA_964534155.1 uncultured Oxalobacter sp. | reverse complement strand
GTGTGGGCAGTATCGGTGATGACAGGAACCTGCCAGCCAGTGAAGGAGATTGCCTGCTTGCCGAGCTGCTGAAGTGCCAGGGAGAGCAGACCGATGGAAACCTGTTCACCGGTGGAAGAAATCATATCCAGTTCACGCTGGTTTGGTTCTGGCATGATTTCGCGTGCCAAACCAATCAAACGGTTGGTCTCACCTGCCATGGCAGATGGAACAACGACTACCTGATAGCCGGCATCGTGCCATTTGGCAACACGCCGTGCCACATTCTTGATGCGTTCGATGGAACCCATCGAAGTACCGCCATATTTATGTACGACTAAAGCCATAAAAATTCTTTATTTAAAGTGATAAAAACAGTTCTTAAAACTTTACCGTAAAACGGATAACTTGCACAGGAAAAAGCCCAACTATTATCTGTTTATATCTGTTTCAGGGCATTCAAGACAGCGTTTCCCAACGCAACCGAACGCATTTACCCGATTTGCCGATATATTGGGCTGACTGGCCGATTCCCGCCGCATAGATCAATTCCTCCTCAAAATAAATGGAAGGCATGAACCTGCGGTCGTTTCCTGAGATGCCAGCATCCTGATAAAGCGACTTGAGATCCTTGGACGGACGCCCCTCAACCTTCAGCTGCACACTGCCAGTATAGGGTCTCAATGTAAAAATCCTGTTACGCAGCCAATCCAGATCGAAACCTGTCTCTCCCAGTTCGAAAACAAGCCGCCCATACCATGTGCGGAACTGGATACTGGGCTCACCGTTCCAATTGAACTGGATGGGTCTTTCTGGAGGCTGACGCTCTGCTGTCTGTTCTGTCATGATGACCTTATCCCTATATTTCCGGATGACCTTGCCATCCATTTTCAATTCTGTCTTGACATCGTGGTCTGTGCCCAGCAACTGCTGACGCATTTCATGAAACCATGCAGTTGATGGAATGCGAACCTGATGATGGGCCAGCCAGTACTGCAGGAGATTGTCTATCCTCTCTGCAGAGAGTGTCCTGACAACACCCATATCCAATGCCTGCCGGACATCTATGCACTGCTGGAAATCCGCCTCTGCCTGTGCTTTCAGAAGCCTTGATGCCGCCCTGACATGAACCGCTGTCGCTGAGAGACGCTTCTCAAAGCCAGGGAAATATTCTGCAAGCATCGGCATGATCCGATGGCGGATGGCATTGCGGGTGTATTTTGTATCCGTGTTGGATTCGTCCTCAATGTGAGCAACCTGATGTGCGGCACACCAGGACTCCAGTTCGTCTCTGGAGATGTCAAGCAATGGGCGACCGAGATAAACCTCGTGTCCTGCAACTGTCTCAGGCAGTCTCACACAGTTTTCCATACCGCCCAATCCAGAGAGCCCTGTTCCCCGAAGCAGCTGCATCAGAACCGTTTCTGCCTGGTCATTGCGATGGTGTGCTGTCAGGAGCAGGGAAACACCATGTTTCTGGCAGAGTGCCTGTAACGCCTGATAGCGTTTCCTGCGGGCATCCGCCTCAATCCCCTCACCGCTGCTGCGGTCAACCTGCACCTTGGCTGAATCGAATGCGATGGAAAAACTGGCACAGGTTTCCTGACAGTGCGAAAGCCATGCATCCGCATTGGCGCTGATGCCATGATGGATATGGAAAGCAAAGAGTTTGCTGCCATGCCGCTCCGCATACCGCTTTGCCAGATGGAGCAGTACTGTTGAATCAAGCCCTCCGCTGTATGCAACCGCCATCGTCATAGCTGGCGACTGCGCAGAAAAAACGCGCGTCTGGATGTTGTCCAGCGCGCGTTCGAAGGTTTCTTCAATCAGTGACAAGATTATCCTTAGGCTACGGAAACGGTGTCACTGAATTTACCGAAGTTGAGCCATTTTTCCTGACGTGCCGCCAACAGCTCTTCAACTGGCACATCTTTCAATTTGGCATAAGCTTCCAGCAGGGTCTGTTTAAGGGTTGCCGCCATTTCGGTCATGTTGCGATGAGCGCCACCTTTTGGTTCTGCCACAATGCGGTCAATCATACCAAGCTCTTTCAGGCGTTCTGCAGTCAGACCCAGCGCCTCTGCCGCTTCATTCGCACGTTCTGCAGTCTTCCAGAGGATGGATGCACAGCCTTCTGGAGAAATGACAGAGTAAACAGAGTTCTGGAGCATCTGGATAACGTCAGCAACTGCAATCGCCAGTGCACCTCCAGAACCACCTTCACCAATCACGGTTGCGATGACAGGTACTTTCAGTTCCGCCATTTCATAGAGGTTACGGCCGATTGCCTCAGACTGGCCACGTTCTTCTGCATCGATACCAGGGAAAGCACCTGGGGTATCCACAAAAGTGAAAATTGGCAGACCGAATTTTTCTGCGGTATGCATCAGACGCATTGCCTTGCGGTAACCTTCTGGACGTGGCATGCCGAAATTACGGAAATTCCTTTCCTTGATGTCACGGCCTTTCTGGTGACCGATGACAACACATGGGATACCGTCCAGACGTGCTAGACCACCCACAATCGCAGGATCATCTGCAAATGCACGGTCGCCATGCAGTTCACGGAAATCGGTGAAAATCTCAGCAATATAATCGAGTGTGTAAGGTCTGTTAGGATGACGCGCAACCTGAGAAACCTGCCATGGGCTCAGATCCGCATAGATATCCTCAGTCAACTGACGGGCCTTATCTTCCAGTTTTGCGATTTCCTCAGAAATATCGACGGAAGAGTCACCCTGAACGAGACGCAGTTCCTCGATTTTTGCATTCAGTTCAGCAATCGGCTGTTCGAAGCTGAGAAACATTGTTTTAGCCACACTATCTCCTTTTTGGCCACATCATCCAAGATGCAGCCGTAGATTAAACTTTTGCTATTTTACAGGATGTCGCGGGTGACGGTATGCGCCACCCATATGTCATCAGGCACGGCGCCATTCTGTGACACCACCTGGACGGTCTTCCAGTTCGATGCCTTTTTCTTTCAATTCGTTGCGGATACGGTCCGCTTCTGCATAATTCTTGCTCTTCTTCGCTGCCACACGTGCCTGGATCTGTTCTTCAATCCATGCGGTATCGCCATCATCAGCACCGCCCTTCAGGAAATCGCTTGGATTGCGGTCCAGCAGACCCAGCACACCACCGAGGGATTTCAGCAGGGATGCAGTCTCAACAGAACCGGTGCGGTTGACTTCACCAGCCAGTTCGAACAGGACTGCAACTGCCTCAGCGGTATTGAAGTCGTCGTTCATCGCTTCCCTGAAGCGCGCCGCATAGCTGTTGCTCCAGTCGATATCCACAACCTTCGCATCCACACCGTTCAGTGCGGTGTACAGGCGGGTCAGCGCCCCTTTCGCATCATTCAGATGTGCATCGGAATAATTGAGCGGGCTGCGGTAATGGGTACGGATGATGAAGAAACGGAGGACTTCTGCATCATAGTCTTTCAGCACATCACGGATGGTGAAGAAGTTGCCCAGAGACTTGGACATCTTCACATTGTCGACACGGACAAAGCCATTGTGCATCCAGTAGTTGACGAAAGTCTTGCCAGATGCGCCTTCGGACTGCGCAATCTCATTTTCGTGATGAGGGAACTGCAGGTCGAAACCACCGCCGTGGATGTCAAAATGCTCGCCGAGCAGCTTGCTGGACATTGCAGAACATTCAATATGCCAGCCAGGGCGGCCCTTGCCCCATTTGGAATCCCATTTCGCTTCGTCTGGTTCAGGATCCTTCGCAGATTTCCAGAGCACGAAGTCGAGTGGATCACGTTTACCGACATTGACGTCAACTCGCTCACCTGCGCGGAGGTCATCGAGGGACTTGCCAGACAGCTTGCCGTAACCCTTGAAGTCACGGACAGAGTAGTTCACATCGCCGTCTTCAGACTGATATGCCAGACCATTCTTTTCCAGTCTTTCGATGATGCCCTGCATCTCTGGAATATATTCGGTTGCCCGTGGCTCATGGTCTGGCGGCAGGATACCCAGTGCCTCGGTGTCTTCATGCATGTACTGGGTAAAACGGGTCGTCAGACTCAGCATGGATTCGCCATTCTCAGCGGCACGGTTGATGATCTTGTCATCGATGTCGGTGATGTTGCGGACATAAGTGACATCGTAGCCCAGCGCCTTGAGCCAACGGTAAACGACATCAAAAGACATCATCATGCGGGCGTGTCCCATATGACAGTAGTCATAGATCGTCATGCCACACACGTACATACCGACTTTGCCGGGTTCAATCGATTTGAATACCTGTTTGCTTCTGGTCAAGCTGTTGTATATCTGAAGGTCGCCCATCTTTGAATCTGCTTTAAAAACAATGAAACCGATATTTTACTGTGATTTTCACAAGTCCATTCAATTTTGCTGAAACATTCTGACAGTTATCCACCATTCTTTTCTGTTGCGTGGCAATATCGCTGTCCGCCCGAGTCTGCTAGAATGCACTCACAAAACAAATACTTCGTGGATGATTTACGCTGGCAACGGCATGGCGCATCATCTGAACACATCAACCATCTCAAGGAAAACCATGGCTGTTATTCTGAACACCAATTACGGCAAGATCAAAATCGAGCTGGACGCTGAAAAAGCACATGTCACCGCTCAGAACTTCTTGGACTATGTCAAAGCCGGCTTCTACAACGGCACCATCTTCCACCGCGTCATCGACAACTTCATGATCCAGGGCGGCGGTTTCGACCAGAACATGGTCCAGAAGAAAACCAACACCCCTATCGTCAACGAAGCGAAAAACGGTCTGTCCAACAAACGCGGCACCATCGCAATGGCACGCACCAACGCCCCACATTCCGCAACCGCGCAGTTCTTCATCAATGTCGTTGACAACAACTTCCTCGACTACCCTGCACACGACGGCTGGGGCTACTGTGTTTTCGGTAAAGTGACCGAAGGTATGGATGTCGTTGACAAGATCAAAGGTGTCAGAACCATTTTCCATCCAACCGGCCATCAGGACGTTCCTCTCGAAACCGTCATCATCGAATCCGCTGAAGAAGTCTGATTCAACTGATAGCCAGAACCATGAAACAGCCTGCACGTTTTAAAGCGGTCTTCTTCTCAGATCTCCATCTGTCAAAAGACCTGCCGAAAACCACGCAGGCTTTTCTGTCTTTCATGGAAACAGTCGGTCCCCAGACCGAGCAGCTGTATATCCTCGGTGACCTTTTCCAGTACTGGATCGGGGATGACGACATGGGAGATCCGTACTGGCAGACCATCATCCAGAGCATCCGCAGACTTTCCGACCAAGGCACCCAGGTTTTCTGGGTCTGCGGCAACCGCGACTTCCTGACCGGGAAGAAATTCCTGAAAGCGACGGGAGCCACGGCACCGAAAGAGCCCGGCATCCTGCAGGTCGACAACCTGCGCATTGCCTTCGTCCATGGCGATGCCCAATGCACAGATGATGAGGCCTACATGAAATTCAGAAGGAAAGTCAGAAACCCTATCTGGCGCTTTTTCTTCCTGCTGATTCCCTTGTCCAAACGCAAATCGATTGTTGCCGGCGCCCGCAAAGACAGTGCCGCAAGCAACAAGGCAAAATCCGCCAAGATCATGGATGTGAGCCCAGATGCCATCCAGGCGGTTTTCGCCACATCTCAGGCGGATGTCCTGATCCATGGGCACACCCACCACCCAGATGACCATACAGTCAGCACCCCAAATGGCGAGAAACAGCGCCTTGTACTGTCTGACTGGAACATGGATGACGGCAACCCTCGGGGTGACTGGATTTCTGTCACTGCTGATGGGCTTATTGAACGGCACCCACTCGGCTGAAAACGCCCGCATCTCCTGCACACATTCTGCGCCTGAAAGAGAAGGGGTAAGTGGCAACAGTACGGCGGCCGATTCTTTCCAATCACAACATCATGAGAAACAGAAAGGTTCTGGAGTTGATTCCTGAGCCTTCTTTTATCCAGAAAAGCACAGCCCCCAGATGATTCATACCTGAGGGCTGTATTTTGTGTGACAGGTACTATGCCCTGCGACAGTTACTGCAGGGAGAAATCCACCCTGTTCGCAGATGCGCCATCAGCAGCCGCACCATCTTTCTTGGACTGCAGGACGAAGAGTCTTTCATCTGCCAGCTTGCCTTTTTCAAGCAGCCATTCCTTGACTGCCAGTGCCCGGCGGTTCGCCAGCTTGATGAAGTCATCGATGGTGACTGTCTTCGCATAATGTTTCGCAAGCAGGAGTTCCATTTCTGCTGTTGGCAGGGACTTGTTCAGACCAATCCAGTTGGTTGGCTTGTCGAATTTCTCGCTCTTATAGAGTTTTTCAACACCAGCCGCGTATTCCGCATCACTGAGGGAGACTTTGTCTGCCGCAGTCAGTCCTGTTGCATTGCGTTTCATTTCACGGATCTTACGGAGAATCTTCTGTTTGCCGATACCGACTGCATCGACTTCAGGATCGTATTTACCCGTGATTTCCAGCTTGAGGGCAGGACGCTCATTCAATGCCTTGGTCATCGCTTCCAGCACAGTGGTCTGGTCTGGACCGATGACGGCAAGACCTGGATCGAACATCAGACGTGAGAGCTCGATATCACTGCCACCGACAAGGGATGACAGCAGGCTGAACGGCGCTGTCACTGCCTTGGTCAGGACATTGACAATCACCTTGATGACAACACCGCCGACAGAGAACTGCGGGTCATCCAGAGAACCACCAATCGGCAGATTCAGTTCGATGACACCGTTGCGGTCCTTGAGCAGTGCCAATGCCAGACGGATAGGCAGATTGATCGCATCTGGGCTCTCGACTTCCTTACCCAGTGTCAGCTGATCAAGGATAAGCTGGTTGTCTGCCTTGAGCTTGCGGTCTTCAATGTGATAGTGGACATCGAATGAGAGCTTACCTTTCTCAATGCCATAACCGATGTACTTGCCTGAGTAGGAACTGAACTGGGACAGCTCCATGCCTTTGACACCCGCCTTGATGTTGAGGGACAGTTTTTCGCTCAACAGGTTAGCATGACCGCCAATCGCCAGTGGTGCGCCATTGACCTTGCCTTTGACGGTAATCGCAGACTGGGTATCTGCCTTGGTAGAAATGTCGGTAACACTACCCGTCAGGTTCATCAGGTTCGCGGTGTAATGCGGACGGATGAAGTTATCCGTAAAGCGTACGCGGCCATTGGTCAGGACGAATTTCTTGACAAACAGAGAATAGTTCGGCGGAGTTGGTGGTTCTGCCGGGGTGTATTCTGGTTCAGCCTCATCAGGTGGCGTGTCATGTGGAGACATGACCGCAGAGATAGGAGGCGTCTTGACCGCATCTTCTGATGCCGGTTTCTCGCCTTCATCAGCTTTTGCGAATGGCAGACCTTCGTCATCGGCCTTGGTCAGGCTTCGACGGCCGCCCGCTGTACTGGTCAGGATATCGTGGACATTCAGGACACCGTTTTCACGGAGGATGATTCTTGCGAAGAACTTGTCGAGTGTGACCTGATTGATGACGACATTCATCGGATCGAGGTTTGCCTTGATACCGTTGAGTTTCAGGACATTCCAGTCAACGAACGCTTCTTTGGTAATCTGGTCAATGGTGACAAGATGGTCGATTGCGGCATTACCGTTGAAAGTGCCTTTGAGCTCGTCGCCTTTCTTGTAGAGCTGTGCCTTACCCTGTACGCAGAGATCAGCGCGCTTGAGGACCATGTTGACCTTGTCATCGATGAAAGTCTGGATGAAGGAAACATCGACATCCTTGACATCAAGGTTCAGGTCAGCCTTGAGCGGCGAGAGGGCAACAGAGCCTTTGACATCCAGAGTGCCACGCTTGTTGACATTCGCAGTCACAGCAACCTGTGCTGGATGGCTGAAGTCGCTGGAAAGACCATCCACGCCAACATTCAGGTTATCAACCTGTACAGGAATCTTCTTGCCAGAGAAAACGCTGTTGAAGTCGACCTTCCAATCCTTGAGATCGATACGATTGACCAGGAAGCCGAAAGCAGCGCCTGCCGCCTGAGCAGCCCGACGGACAGTCTGTTTGGCTTCTGCAGGAGAGCCCTTGAGGTCGAAGTGGATATTGGCGCTTTCAGAAAGGACATTCTCAACAGTCGCATTACGTTCACCCAGATCGACCATGGTGCTATCAATCTGCAGACCGAAGTCTTTCATCACGAATTCCGATGGAATCTGCTTCATGCCATCATCAACCTTGATGGTTGCACCATCGATCGCAAATTTCTTCATGTTGATGACCATGCTGCTGGAACTGGAGGAAGAGGATTCCTCATCCAGAGCCGTTTCCTCGGTGGCTGGTGCAACCGCCCCATCCGCAGGCTGTCCCGGCAGGATTGGGGTGTAACCATTGTAAGCACCGGCAATCGGTGTCAGTTTCGCCATCTGTTCGAGGTTCCATGCTCCTGCCGCACTGCGGACCAGATGGATGTCTGGCTGTGTCAGGGTCATATCTGCGATGTTGTATTTGCCTGTGAGCAGGTCGCATTCCTCAAGATTGATGCTCATCTGTGGCAGGTTGACCGCCTGTTTGCCAGAAAGTTCGTTCAGGAGCAGGTTGCTGAGGGAAACATTACCGCTGACGGTAAGTGCCATGTCGCCTGTTTCAGGTTTCATGAAACCGACCTTGACATCAAGACTCAGCTTACCGTCTTTCATGACGAAGTTTGGCTTGAATGGCGCATATTCCATGTAGCCCGGCAGGCTCAGGCTGTCGAACCTGACACCCAAGGAACCGTCTTTGTTCTTGGTGAAAGCGTGTGCCTTGCCATCGAACTTGAATTTCTCACCGTTGACATTGGCATCCATCGCGAGATCGACAAAGACATCAACCTTGGACGGCATGTTGGAGACGAACGGAATGTTGAGGTTCATCGTATCAATGACATGTTTCCTGCCTTTCGGCTGGTCGTCAAAGGTGATGGTACCGTTTGTGATCTGAATGTTGTTGACAGAGAAATAAGTCGGCTTCTTGTCTTTCTCAGGCTTCAGGGCAAAGGCAATGAAGTCATCGAAGTTGTAATGGTTTGCACCTGTCCTGACAACATTGAGGACAGGTTTATCAATCTCGACCTCCTCAATCACTGGAGCGAGACGGAATACAGATTCAATGGATACGTTGACTGCGAGGCGCTCGAAAGAAACGAAATCCTGTTTGCTGTTCGGCTCGGAAAGATGGAGCCCATCCATCTTGACCGTGAGTGTCAGCGGATTGAAGGAGACATCCTTGAAGTCGAGGGTACGGTGGAATTTCTCAGCGACAAATTCCTGCGCCTTGGATTTGATGATGCCAGGCAGTGCAAAAGCACCGACCGCGCACCAGATGACGAAGAAAATACCAAATCCGATGGCTGTCCATCTGACCCATTTCCTGCGCCAGTAATCTTTTATTCTTGCCTTGATGTCAGGTTTTCCGCCTGAAGTCCCTGTGGAGGGATTTTCTGTCTGATTCTGCATCGCTTTTCCAACTATCCGAGGTTTCGCCAAGGGTATATGTCCCCTTTTCAGCGTACCGCATAACAATAGTACATCTTAAAGAAAAGCATCTTCAAAATAAACAGGAAAATGGTAAAAAAATGTCATGAAATCAGCGGAATCCCGCCTTTTTCCAAGTAGCCTGACGATTACTCCATCAGTT
>CAZHQM010000055.1:0-9643 GCA_964534155.1 uncultured Oxalobacter sp. | reverse complement strand
GATTGGAAGAAAATGTCCCTTGAAACCCAAAAAACATCAAAAAAATTATAACAGTATGTTTTTAAAAGATTTTTAGCCTAAAATACACACCAATACCCCTGTTTTTCCCTCAAAAAAACCCGAAAAATTGAGTCTGCTCTAGCAAGCTTTTCAGAGCTGTGTTTTAATAGACCCATCAGGTATCCTTCCAATCTGATAGGAAATGGATATTTACCAGAAAACCAGAAAGCAGGTCACAGCAGTGCTGTGGCTCCAGAAACACTTGAAACAAGGAGAAAAACATGGCTCTCATCAACACCACCATCAAACCATTCAAGACCGAAGCTTACCGTAATGGCGAATTCATCACCGTTACCGATGAAGACCTGAAAGGCAAATGGTCTGTCGTATTCTTCTACCCAGGTGACTTCACATTCGTCTGCCCAACCGAGCTGGGCGATCTGGCTGACCACTACGAAGAATTCCAGAAGATCGGTGTCGAAATCTACTCTGTATCCACTGACTCCCACTTTGTCCACAAAGCATGGGCAGATGCATCTGACACCATCAAGAAAATCCAGTACACCATGCTGGGTGACTCCACCGGCACCATCTCCCGCAACTTCGATGTGATGATCGAAGAAGCAGGCCAGGCACTGCGTGGCACCTTTGTCATCAACCCAGAAGGCGAAATCAAGGTCTGCGAAATCCACGATCTGGGTATCGGCCGTTCCGCAACCGAACTGCTGCGTAAAGTTCAGGCAGCCCAGTTCGTTGCAACCCACGACGGCCAGGTCTGCCCAGCATCCTGGCAGCCAGGTGATGCAACCCTGACCCCATCCCTGGACCTGATCGGCAAGATCTGATCCGACCTGTCATGACAATACCGCAGGTCAACAGCCTGCGGTATTTTGACTTCTACCCCCTCACACACTGGGAACGACATCCCGATAGACATCGCCCTTAACAAGGAGAAACGAGCCATGTTGGACAATAACATCAAAACACAGCTGAAATCCCATTTCACAAAACTGGTCACCCCTGTTGTCTTGATTCCATCCGTTGATGACAGTGCAAAATCAAAAGAAATGATGGAACTGTTAAACGATCTGGCAGGATTGTCTGACAAGATTTCTATCGGTGAAAACGGCAACAGCACCCGTAAACCATCTTTTGCCGTCAACCGCCCAGATGGCAGTGCCCACATCGAATTTGCCGGGCTGCCAATGGGACATGAATTCACCTCCCTGATCCTGGCTGTTCTGCAGACCGGTGGCTATCCACCTAAGGTCGAGGCAGAAGTCATTGAACAGATCAAACAGGTTGAAGGCTCCTTCAAGTTCGAGGTCTATATCTCCCTCACCTGCCAGAACTGCCCTGCTGTGGTTCAGGCGCTGAACATGATGGCAGCTCTCAATCCAAACATTTCCAGCACCATGATTGATGGCTCCATTTTCCAGGATGAAGTCAAACAGCGTGGCATCATGGCAGTCCCTGTCGTTTACCTGAATGGACAGGAATTCAGCAGTGGTCGCATGACTGTCAAAGATGTGCTGGCTAAGATCGATACCGGCAGCGTCAAGCGCGAAGCAGAGAAAATCTCTGCCAAAGAGCCTTTTGATGTGCTGGTCATCGGTGGTGGTTCCGCTGCAGCAACCGCATCCATCTATGCAGCCCGCAAAGGTATCCGGACTGGGCTGGTCACTGAAAACTTCGGCGGTCAGATCCTGAACACCACCGATATTGAAAACATCATCGCCATCAAGAAAATTGAAGGCACCCATCTGGCATCTGTCTATGAAGAAAACATCCGCAGCCATGCGATTGATGTCATGATGCCTCAGCGTGCCGCCAAACTCATCCCTGGCGATCTGATTGAAGTCCAGCTTGAAAGCGGTGCAACCGTCAAGAGTAAGACGGTCATTCTGGCAACCGGCGCCAGCTGGCGTAAGATGAACATCCCTGGCGAAGAAACCTATATCGGTAAAGGTGTTGCATTCTGCCCGCACTGCGATGGTCCACTGTATAAAGGCAAGGATATCGCTGTTATCGGTGGCGGTAATTCTGCGGTTGAAGCAGCGATTGACCTGGCAGGTATCGCCAAACACGTCTCTGTCCTCATCCGCAGCGACCGCCTGACTGCTGATACCGTGCTTCAGGACAAAATGCTGTCCCTGAAAAATGTCACCCTGATTAAACAGGCACAGACTGTTGAAGTCGCTGGCGATGGCCAGAAAGTCACCGGTCTGGTTTATCTGGATAAGGCAGACAACACCCAGAAAACACTGCCACTGGCAGGTATCTTCGTCCAGATCGGTCAGGTTCCAACCACCGGCTGGCTGAAAGACAGCCCTGTCAAGCTCAATGCCAATCAGGAAATCGAGGTCGATGTCTATAACAAGACCTCTGTGCCAGGCGTCTTTGCCGCAGGCGATGCAACCTCTTCCCCATACAAGCAGATTGTCATTGCCATGGGCGATTGTGCAAAAGCCTCTCTCAGCGCCTTTGACTACCTGATTCGACATTGATACCATCAGCCATAGACTGACCTTTAAAGGAAAACCCCATGGGACTGTTCCATCTATTCAGACAGTTCCTTGGGGAATTGAAAGGAATTCCTATGGCAACTGAAACCATCGAGCAGAAAATCACCCGTGCCGCCAACATCATCCGTGAGGCGGACGGTATCCTTATTGCCGCAGGCGCAGGCATGGGCGTGGACTCAGGTCTCCCCGACTTCCGTGGCGACCAGGGGCTCTGGAAAGCCTACCCGAAACTGGGGCAGAACCGCATCTCCTTTGTCGAAATCGCAAACCCCAATGCCTTTGAGGACAACCCTCGGCTTGCATGGGGATTCTATGGGCATCGTCTCAACAGCTATCGCAACATCACACCACACGAAGGTTTCCATATCCTGAAGCGTCTGGCGGCAGGCAAGAAACACGGCTACTTTGTCTTCACCAGCAATGTGGATGGCCAGTTCCAGAAAGCCGGCTATGAAGGCAACCGTATCGTTGAGTGCCATGGTTCCATCCATCACAACCAATGCGCGGGACCTTGTACCCGAGGCATCTGGGATGCCAAGATGACCGTTGAGGTTGATGAGGAAAACTGCGCCCTCACCTCACCATTCCCAATCTGCCCAGAATGCAAAGGCCTTGCCCGCCCGAACATCCTGATGTTCAACGACTGGGGATGGATTTCTGACCGCACAGAACTGCAGTACGACAACCTGCATAAATGGCAGTCACAGGTTGAGAACCTTGCCATCATTGAAATGGGCGCTGGCGTTCATGTGCCGACCGTCCGCAGGACCAGTGAATCGTTTGATGTGCCGATCATCCGCATCAACCCAGCCTACCCTGAAGTGCCTTACAAACGGCGGGATGTCGGGATTCCGCTTGGGGCATTGGATGCACTGACCAGGATTGAGGCTGAACTCAAGCAGGAATCCAATACCTGATACGCTCAGATTACCGTCTAGACCATACCCCAAATGACTCCCTCATCCGGGGTATTTCATCTGGTGATTTTCTTTATAATACGTTCAGGATAACGGCTTAACTGAAGGAGATTTCCCCATGTGGATCATGCTGAACGACTGCTTTTTCTCTATCGTGAAAAAAGACTGCGCAGAAGATGAGCTGCTCGTCTATGCAAGACGTCCAAATGACATCCAGCATGTTTTCGGTGAAGTGCCAGTCAAGGAACATCCAGACAACGATTACCGATACAGCGCCATCATCAAGAAAGCTGTTATCAACAAAGCCATCAATGCGCGTATCAATGCCATTGATTACAGCGAGTTTGAAGAAACCATCCAAGGCACCGATCTGCAGAAGGCCTATGCCGGTGTCTGGGGCAATATGGAAGGCATCCAGATCGGCGGTGCTTTTGCCCGGCATCAGAAACGCAATAAACTGCTTGGCGGTGGCGGTTACTGATGCCTATTGAAAAACCCCTTGGCAATCTTTACACCAAGGGGTTGAATCTGTCTCTGAAAAGAACCTTAATTCACCTGCACCCGATAACGCAGCACAGTTTTTCCATGTGCCGGCACTGTTATTGACCAGACAGCGGCATCATCCTCACGGCGATGGGAGTGGCTCTCTTCCAGAATCCTGCTGTTTTCCGGCATGGGTTCGACCACTTTCACGGTTACTGCATCAGCCTTCGCATTGGACAAGGTCAGTTCCCAACCGGTTACAGTCTGATGAATCTTTTCCTGATCCTTCTCAATCAGATGCTGTTTGAAAGAGGTCTGTTTTCTGGACAGGGTGACATCAAAAGCCTCGCCCAATGCCAGACGGACTTTTCCATCAACCGGCGTATGGCGGATATTGCCTGCACCGATCAGCTGACGGTTGCCTGAAGCATCTTCCTGATAGAAGCGGATTGCGCCATCAGGCAATGGCATGCCCAAGCCATCGTGTTTGGTATTGCTGAAATTCAACCACATGCCTGCATGTGAGGTTCCAGAACTGCCCCCCTGTCTTGAGTGATACCCCCAGGAATTGCCGTTGAAGATGTACTCCTTCACCACTTTCACACGGTCCGATGACAGCAGACGGTAACGCCCGGTCTGGCTGTTCAGGATATCGACCTTTTCTGGCAATGTATAAAGGTGATAATCGGCAAATGATGCTTCAGAAGCGGTGTCATTCTCCATCATATCGGCCGCGGCTCCCGCTGATGCTTTCATCATCGCCATCATCGGCATACGGTTGTAGACCTGGTTCTGCCTACCCGCCATCAGCTGCACCTTGGCATTACGGTAATCCACACCACTGTTATTTCCGATGACCGCCCACGATGCCAACGACATCGACTTATCCCCTGCATCGACAACCGCCGTATAGTCCGCTTTCCAAGACAGGCCACCCGTCAAGTAATCAAACTCCACCTGCTGACTGCCACCTGAACCACCCTGCAGATCCAGCATCAAGACAGGAGATGGGTATAAGCCTGATGGCACTTTGTCGAAAACAATCTTATCGGTGGAGACTGTCTCGATATGTCCATCCACCTGAACAATCGCCCCACCACTCATCGACAGCAGTTTTGCCCGCCGCTGTGTCTCAACACCTGTCGAGGGATTGGTGTGAATCAGTGTAACTTCTTTGCCCAGATAAGATTTCATCAGGTTCGCAGGGGTCAGCAATGCCGTGTTGAATGTCGCACCAGACAATCGAAGGCGGGAACTGCCCCCCAGCATCAGGGTTTCTGACTGGATCCGCTCACTCACATCATGCACCACCAGATCAAAGCGGCCTGATCCTGTCTGGATATGGCGAGCATCCCGCACCAGTGTCTGCCCCTGCTCATACACAGTCAGCGACAGCTGGTTGCGGTCAGTCGCAGTGGTTTCAAATGTCTTGGCAGAAACAGGGAAAGCAAGGGAACCGTATGCAGCCAGTGCGGCTACGGTCAGGCGATAGAGAGGCTTCATGTGAACTCCTGATGCATGTCATTGGATGCATTATCAAGGTCGCAATACTCTGACGCAAAAAGAATTACATTTTGAAACTGAATGATCGCTCAGACTGCGATACCCGATTCTAGACCGCCGACATTTCTGCCGCGGAGCGGTAGCATGAGGCGGTGAGATATCGGGTATATCAGCAGTCTGTTTACCACGAAAAAAGAACCATCAAAGCAAAATGGCAGACCCAGATGGATCTGCCATTTCTGTTTTGAAGCAATCGACTGATTATGCTGCTGCCAGTGCCTGATCGAGGTCTGCAATCAGGTCATCGATGTTTTCAATACCGATAGACAGACGGATCATATCTTCACTGACACCTGCTTTTTCCAGTTCTGCTGAGCTGAGCTGACGGTGTGTCGTCGAAGCAGAATGGGTAATCAGTGAACGGGTATCACCGATGTTGACGAGGCGGGTGAAGAGTTTGACTGCATCAAGCATACGTGCACCGGCTTCACGCGCACTGCCCTGAGATGGTTTGACACCGAAGGACAGCAGGCTGACTGGTTTGCCACGGAGGTATTTCTGGCAGAGTGCATGGTCGCGGTGGTCTGGCAGTGCCGCACAATTGACCCAAGAGACTTTTGGATGGTTCTTGAGGAAGTTGGCAATTGCCATGGTGTTTTCAGAAGCACGGTCAACACGGAGGTTGACAGTTTCAATACCCTGCAGAACCAACCAGGAGTTCATTGGAGAAATAGCACCACCGGTATTGCGCAGAGGCACAACACGTGCACGGGCGATGTAAGCACCTTCACCGAACACATCGGTATAGACAACGCCGTGGTAGGAAACATCAGGTTCGCAGAGACGACGGTATTTCTTAGGGTTGGACTTCCAATCAAACTTACCGCTGTCAACGATACAACCAGCAAGGCTGTTTGCGTGGCCACCCATGGACTTGGTAAGCGCATGGACAACGATGTCTGCACCAAAGTCGATAGGACGGCAGAGCCATGGGGTTGGCACGGTATTGTCAACAATCAAGGGAATACCATGGGCATGTGCGATTTTCGCCAGTTTTTCAATGTCGGTGACATTGCCCAGAGGGTTACCGACAGATTCGCAGAAGATTGCCTTGGTCTTTTCGTCGATACGGGCAGAGAAGTCGTCTTCTTTGAGTGGATCTGCGAAGCGGACATCAAGACCGTACTGTGGCAGGGTGTGGGCAAACAGGTTGTAGCTGCCACCATAGAGGGTGGAAGATGCCACGATGTTGTCGCCTGCTTCTGCAATGGTCATGATGGAATACATCACAGCGGTCATGCCAGATGCGAGTGCCAATGCACCAACACCCCCTTCGAGTGCCGCAACACGTTTTTCCAACACATCGGTGGTTGGATTCATGATGCGGGTGTAGATGTTGCCTGGTACTTTCAGGTCGAAAAGGTCTGCGCCATGCTGCGCATTGTCAAACGCATAAGAAACGGTCTGATAGATCGGAACGGTCACAGAGTTGTTGTCTGGAGCATAACCGGCATGAACTGCTAATGTTTCGAATTTCATGGTGTTATTCGGTAAGTTGAAAACAATCTGATAATTATAACGCCAATTCCATGCTGACTTGTGGATGGCGAGGCTTATGGATTACAGGTTTTGCAGACGCCAGCCATTGGCATAGACCGCATAGTCATCGCCCCGCACAAAGCCCAGCAGTCCCAGTCCTGCCTGTTCTGCCATTCGGATTGCCATTGCAGTCGGTGCTGAGACTGCCGCCAGCAAGGGGATGCCTGCTGTGACACATTTCTGCACCATCTCATAGCTTGCCCGGCTGGTGACGAGAACAGCGCCTCTTGAGCAGTCTGTCCGCTGTTTTTTCAGCGCACCGATCAGCTTATCGAGTGCATTGTGGCGTCCGACATCTTCACGGATCAGGGTGACACTGCCATCCTCATTCAGCCATGATGCCGCATGGGTTGCCCCGGTCTGCTGCTTCAATGCCTGCATGGATTCCATCTTTTTCAACCCTGCTGTCACCTGACCGACTGAAACGGTGTAATCACCTGTCAGCTTTGGCAGTACCCTGACCGCCTGAGCGAGTGAATCTGTGCCACAGAGTCCGCACCCTGTCCTACCCGTCAGGTTACGGCGACGCTCTTTCAGGTGGACAAAACATTCACTGGCGATTTCTATCTCAACATGGATGCCATTGAATGCCTCGACCACATCGATGCCATAGATGTCTTTCGGGGACTGGACAATGCCTTCTGTGATGGAAAAGCCAATGGCAAAATCCTCAAGATCATCAGGTGTCGCCAGCATGACGGCATGGGAAATGCCGTTGTAACTGAGCGCGACGGGGACTTCTTCAGCCACCGTGTCAACGCCTTTGAGTGGCTGCCCTTTTTTCCTGCGTATTACAGGCAGTTCAGAAACCGAGGTATATCTTTCCATTTAACCATCCTCAATCATCAAGGCAACGCCACAACAACTGCAGATTCATCAACGACTGCGTAAACAGCGTCGCCGATTTCAAGATGTTTCTCACTGGAGGCAAAGCCGACAACCTGTAAGCCTGTGCGGAGTTCCAAGGTGATTTCATCGCCGTTTTCCCCTCTGGAAACACGGCTGACCACACCTTGCAGGCAGTTGGCGGCTGTCACAGCATCTGCAGGATTATGGTCAGAAACCTTGACTGCCATCGCCTTGAACATCGCCACAACCGGCAGCCCCGATTCAAGCCCCAGCAGTTCCGCACTGGTCCGGGTGATTCGGGAGACCATCTCTGGCACATCTTTCACAACGGACAGACAGACACGGACAATCTGGCCATTCATCTCCAGACCGACCACCTGGCATGGCAGATAGTTGCGCATACTGGTGCGGATGCCCAATGTGGATGCCCGATGACCTTTCCCGACTGCCGCGTCAGCGAACTGGCTCAGCGCATCCAGTCGGCTTTTCTGGAGAACATCGGCCATCTCAAGCAGGCGGTATCCTTCATCGGTCAGCTTTGCACCACCACCACCGACACCACCGACAACCTTTTCAACCAGCAGCGTTCCTGTCAGATTGGTCAGGGTATCGATTGCCTGCCATGCCGCCTTATAGCTGATGCCGTTTTCACGGGCGGCCTGGGAGATGGAGCCTGTCTCACCGATCTTGCGGAGGACTTCTATGCGCTTGTCCACCATATCATTGCTGAAAGCCTTGGCTAAGGAAGCTGAATCACTCATTTTAAGAACCCTGTCCACAAACGAATCTTCTGCATTTTACCATTCACATTCTTCATACTTAGGTGCTATAATCGCTATTCCTTGCATGAATAACGAAAGGGTCTGACATGTTCAAACTAGTTAAATTATCTAAAATTCTCATTGGTCTCCTGATGATGGCTGGTGCCGCCTTGGCTTCCGCAGAGAATGTCAGTGTTGCTGTTGCCGCCAACTTCAAAGAAGCACTGCAGGATATCTCCGCAAACTTCCAAAAGGCTACCGGCCATACGGTTTCCATCTCTTCTGAATCCAGCGGCAAGATTGTTGCCCAGATCAAGAATGGTGCGGATTACGATATTTTCCTGTCTGCTGATCAGGCAAAGCCCATCAAACTTGAAAAGGAAGGTGACATTGTCCCAGGTTCCCGCTTCACCTATGCCGTCGGCAAACTGGCACTCTGGTCAGCGACACCGGGTGTAGTTGACAGCAAAGGCTCGATTCTTGAAAGAGGCGGCTACCAGCATCTGGCTATCGCCGATCCAAAACTGGCACCTTATGGGCTAGCGGCAACGCAGGTCTTACAGAAATACGGTCTGGCAGAAAAAATCACCCCATGGCTGGTTGTTGGCAAAAACATCGGCACAACTTTTTCCTATGTCCAGACCGGCAATGCAGAAATCGGCTTTGTTGCCCTTTCCCAGATTTACAAGAACGGAAAACTGACTCACGGTGGCTCTTATTGGCTTGTTCCATCCAGCTACTATAAGCCAATCAAGCAGGATGCCGTATTATTGCCACATGGCAGAAATAATGCCGCCGCCGTTGCTCTGATGAAATACCTGAAATCTCCTGCGGCAAGAAAAGTCATGAAGTCTTACGGTTACGGTAACTGATTGGAAAGAAACCGAAAATGCACGCCTTCGACCTGTCAGCGGTCATATTGACACTCAAGCTGGCATCACTGACCACCATTATCCTGCTGATTATCGGGACGCCGATTGCATGGCATCTGGCGCATACCCGAGGT
>CAZHQM010000054.1:0-10034 GCA_964534155.1 uncultured Oxalobacter sp. | reverse complement strand
AGACCGCACAGGTTCTGCGACAGGACGTTCTGTCAAACGTATTGAAGATGTCCGTATCCTGCGTCAGGTCCAGTTCCCTGAGGATGCCGGTCCTATGGCGCATCCTGTCCGTCCAGATTCTTATCAGGAAATCAACAACTTCTACACGGTTACGGTCTATGAGAAAGGTGCAGAGGTTGTCCGCATGTACCAGACACTGTTGGGACGAGATGGTTTCAGAAAAGGCATGGATCTGTACTTCCAGCGCCATGACGGTCATGCCGTTACCTGCAGTGATTTCTTGGCTGCGATGGCAGATGCCAATGGCAAGGATCTGACCCAATTCGAACGCTGGTACAGCCAGGCAGGCACCCCCCGGGTCAAACTCGAAAGCCAGTATGATGCTGATGCAAAAAAACTTGCCATTACCCTGTCACAGTCCTGCCCTGCAACACCAGGACAGACCGAAAAACTGCCTTATCTGATCCCTGTCGCAGTGGGTCTTCTCGACAGCAAAGGCAACGATATGCCACTGACCTTGGATAATGGACAGGCAGGCACCACCCGTATCCTTGAATTGACCGAAGCCACCCAGACATTCACTTTTGAGAATGTTGCCGAAAAACCTGTCATTTCTGCCCTGCGCGATTTCTCCGCACCAGTTGTTCTGGAATTCGAACAGTCTGATGATGAGCTCCAGTTACTGCTGGCACATGACAGTGATCCATTCAACCGTTGGGAGGCTGGACAGCGTCTGGCATTGCGTCGTCTGCTTGCATTGACACAGGCTTGTCAGGCAGGTCAGTCTCTTGCCCTCGATGATGGCTTTATCAACGCATTCAAATCTGTCCTGACCGATTCGACTCTTGATCCAGCCCTGCGTGACCTGACATTAACACTGCCAAGTGAAATGATGATTGCCGAAAAGATGGCTGAAATCGATCCTAAAGCCATCCGTTCTGCAAGAAACTTCATGCGCAAGACCCTTGCAGAAAAACTGGAAAGCGATTGGCTGAATGCTTATCAGAACAATCTCATTCCAGGTGCTTACGATCCGAATCCACAGGATGCCGGTAAACGCGCCCTGAAGAATCTTTCCCTGGGCTATCTGCTTGAAACAGGCAAAGCCGATTTTATCCAGATGGCTGTTGACCAGTACAACAAGGCAGACAATATGACCGACCGGCTGGCTGCATTGACCCATCTTGTCCATTCAGGCGCAACAGCAAAATCTGCTGATGCAAAAGCCCTGATTGATCATTTCTACCGTGAATATGAGCAGGAAGCGCTGGTTATCGATAAATGGTTCACCCTGCAGTCCAGCTCACCAACCACAGATACAGAAACCGTCCGTAAGCTGATGGCTCACCCTGCATTCAACATCAAGAATCCAAACCGTGCCCGCAGTCTGATTTTTGGCTTTTGCAATAGCAATATGGCACAATTCCATACTGAAGATGGCAGTGGTTACGATTTCTGGCGTGATGCCTTGTCTGAAATCGATACATTCAATCCACAGGTAGCCGCTAGACTTGCCAGAAGCATGGACCAGTGGAAACGGTATATTCCATCTCTGCGTAAACAGGCAGAAAAAACGCTTAAGCAGATTGCTGAACTGACACTTTCACGGGATACCCGCGAAATCATCGGCAAGTCTTTAGGACAATAATTGAAAAGGAAAAACAATGGCAGATATGTTTATCAGTCTGACTCAGTTTCTGATTGAGGAAGACCGTCGTTCTGGAACTGTTCCAGCTGATCTGAAACAGCTGATTGAGGTTGTCGCACAGTCCTGTAAGTCCATCGGCACTGCTGTCGGTAAAGGTGCACTTGGCAATGTGCTTGGCGTTCAGGGTGATGTCAATGTTCAGGGCGAGGTCCAGAAGAAGCTTGATGTCATCTCCAACAATATCCTGCTGGAACAGACCCAGTGGAGCGGTTGCCTGGCGGGTGTCGCATCTGAGGAGATGGAAGAAGTTTTTCCAGTCTCCGCAGAATATCCACAGGGCAAATATCTGCTGCTGTTTGATCCATTGGATGGTTCCAGCAACATCGATGTCAATGTTTCCATTGGTACTATTTTCTCCATTCTGAAACGTCCTGAAGGCGACAGCCTGACCGAAGCCGATTTCCTGCAGAACGGCCGCAATCAGGTCGCAGCGGGCTATGCTATCTATGGTCCTCAGACCCAGCTGGTCCTGACCACTGGCAATGGTGTCAATGCTTTCACACTCGACCGCGAAGAAGGCATCTGGAAATTGACCAGCCGTGATATCAGGATTCCTGAAGATACTGCAGAATACGCAATCAACGCATCCAACCAGCGCCATTGGTTTCCACCTGTCAAACGCTACTTTGAAGAAGTACAGGCAGGCGTTGAAGGTCCTCGTGGCAAGAACTTCAACATGCGCTGGATCGCTGCGATGGTTTCCGATATCCATCGTATCCTCAACCGTGGGGGTATCTTCATGTATCCAGCTGATGCCCGCAATGTGAAGAATGGCGGTCGTATCCGTCTGATGTATGAAGCAAATCCAATGTCCATGCTGGTTGAGCAGGCTGGTGGTGCCGCAACCAACGGTCTGATTCCGCTGATGGATGTCAAACCAGAAAAACTGCACATGCGTGTACCTGTTTTCCTCGGCTCCAAGAATGAGGTCGAACTGGTCACCAAGTACCATCACGAAGAAAAATAATCACCGTTTTTCTTAAGCCATCAAAGAGCCACTGCCCATTAAGGTAATGGCTCTTTTTTTCACAACAGATTCAGCGGCTTTTCCCTGTTTTCCCAAGATTTTTCCTGAATATAAACACTTCGATTGGGGAATCATTCCACTTGCCGTTCAAAAAAGTTAAAATCACCCCTTATAGCTAAAATTTCCTGCCAATTTTGACCATCAGATTTTCAGTGCAGGATTCGGGATATTGATATGATCACTTTTCAAGAAATCATTTTTAGACTTAAACAGTACTGGAGCAAACAGGGGTGTGCCCTGCTTCAGTCTCAGGATATGGAAGTCGGTGCCGGCACTTCCCACCCTGCCACTTTTCTCCGTGCCATTGGTCCAGAACCTTGGCGTGCGGCTTATGTCCAGCCTTCCCGCCGTCCTAAAGATGGCCGTTATGGCGACAACCCTAACCGTCTGCAGCACTACTATCAGTTCCAGGTTGTCCTGAAACCTGCGCCAGAAAATATCCTTGACCTCTATCTGGGCTCTCTGGCTGCACTGGGTCTCGACCTGAAACAGAACGATGTCCGCTTTGTTGAGGATGACTGGGAAAACCCAACCCTCGGTGCATGGGGACTTGGCTGGGAAGTCTGGCTGAATGGTATGGAAGTCACCCAGTTCACCTATTTCCAGCAGGTTGGCGGCATCGACTGCAAACCAACCCTGGGCGAAATCACCTATGGTCTGGAACGTCTGGCCATGTATCTGCAGGGGGTTGAGAATGTTTATGACCTCGTCTGGACCGAGTGGGAAGACAACGGTGTCACCCGCCGCCTGACTTATGGCGATGTCTATCATCAGAACGAAGTCGAACAGTCTGGTTACAACTTTGAACATTCCAATGCTTCTTTCCTGTTCACCCTGTTCACGAATTTTGAAGCTGAGGCAAAACGGCTGATTGAAGAAAAACTGACTCTGCCTGCTTATGAAATGATTCTGAAAGCAGCGCACACATTCAATCTGCTGGATGCACGTGGTGCGATTTCTGTCACAGAACGTGCAACCTATATCGGTCGTATCAGAACACTGTCCCGTATGGTTGCACAGGCTTACTTTGAATCCCGTGAAGCACTTGGCTTCCCAATGTGCACCGATGGCAAAGACGCTGCCTGATTGGATTCAGAAACAGATTTCAGATTGACTCGATCATCGTTTCAGACAAACGGTGATGAAAGATAAAAGGTTTAACGATGAATAAGACCCTGCTTGTCGAACTTCATACTGAAGAACTGCCACCAAAGGCACTTGCCAAATTGGCTGATTCCTTTGCAGGCGCAATTGAAAAGAATCTCCGTCAGGACGATTTCCTGACTGAAAATTCAAAGACTGCTGTCTATGCAACCCCAAGACGTCTGGCTGTGACCATTACCGAGGTCCGTCCAGTCTCTCCTGACAAGGCAATCCGCAAGAAAGTCCTGCCAGTCAATGTTGCATTTGACAAAGATGGCAACCACACTCCTCCACTGGCGAAAAAGCTGGCGGCAATGGGCATTGCTGACATCGATGTCTCCACACTGGAAGTTGCCCGTGATGGTAAGAATGACTGCCTGTTCTACAACTTCACTGCCAGCGGTATTTCCCTGACCAACGGACTGCAGCCTGCTATCGAAAAAGCAGCATCGGTACTGCCAGTGCCTAAGATGATGACCTATCAGCGCCCTGACGGTGAAACTGTCCAGTTTGTACGTCCTGTTCATCAGCTGATTGCCATGCATGGTGATGAAGTCCTGCCTGTCACCTTCTTGGGGCTGGCATCTGGCCGTACCACCCAGGGTCACCGTTTCCTGTCCAAAGGTGAAGTCGGTATCGCCAATGCAGATGAATATGCAGTCAAACTGGAAACCGAAGGCAAGATTATTCCTGGCTTCAATGCCCGTAAGGAACGTATCCGTTCCATGCTGATGGAAAAGGCACGTGGCGACAAGATCCTGATGCCTGAATCCCTGTTGGACGAGGTAACCGCTCTGGTTGAATGGCCTGTTGTCTATGAATGCCATTTTGAGGAATCTTTCCTTGAAGTTCCCCAGGAATGTCTGATCCTGACCATGCAGACCAACCAGAAATACTTTGCGCTGACCGACCAGAACGGCAAACTGCGCAACCGTTTCCTGATTGTTTCCAACATCGAAACTGCTACCCCTCAGCGCATCATCGATGGTAACGAACGTGTTATCCGTCCTCGTCTGTCTGATGCACAGTTCTTCTTTGAACAGGATAAGAAGAAATCTCTGGAATCCCGTCTGCCAGGACTGGCTAATGTGGTCTACCAGAACAAACTGGGCACACTGGCCCAGCGTATGGCACGTGTCAGACTGCTGGCTGTTGCAATTGCCAAGAAACTGGGTGTTGATACCGCACTGGTTGAACGTGCAGCGCGCCTGTGCAAAGCTGACCTGCTGACTGAAATGGTCGGTGAATTCCCAGAACTTCAGGGCACAATGGGCACTTACTATGCCCGCCACGATGGTGAGCCAGAAGAAGTCGCTCTTGCCTGTGCTGAACATTACCAGCCTCGCTTTGCTGGCGATGCACTGCCTGCAACCCAGACCGGTACCATTCTGGCGCTGGCTGACAAGCTGGAAACCCTCGCAGGTATCTGGGGTATCGGTCTTCAGCCAACCGGTGACCGTGACCCATTCGCATTGCGCCGACATGCATTGGGGATCCTGCGTATCCTGATTGAAAACAAACTGCCACTCTCCCTGCGTGAAATCCTGAAGAGTGCTGTGGATATTCTGGCTGCCAATGCTGCCTTCTCTGATCCAACCGCTGCGGTTATTGACTTCATCATGGACCGTCTGCGTGGTCTGCTGAGAGACAGAGGCTATTCTGCTGCTGAAGTTGAATCTGTCCTTGCTCAGGATCCAGATTACTTCGACAACATCATCGACCGCCTTGAAGCTGTCCGTAAATTTGCTGACCTGCCAGCAGCGGCATCTCTGGCTGCAGCCAATAAACGCATCACCAACATCCTGAAGAAATCCGGGGTGAATGCAGGCAATGTCGTCGTCGATGTCATGGTTGAAGACAGCGAAAAAGCACTGTATGCCGATATCGTCCGTGTCAAACCAACTGCTGACCAGCAGTTTGCTTCTGGCGACTACACGGGTACCCTGCAGACTCTGGCTGCCCTGCGCGATGATGTCGATGCATTCTTCACAAACGTCATGGTCATGGCAGATGATCCTAAGCTGCGCAACAACCGTATTGCCCTGCTGAAAGAACTGCATGACATGATGAATCAGGTTGCTGATATTTCCAAACTGGCATCCTGATCCTAAGGCAGACGGACATGAAGCTGATTATTCTGGACAGGGACGGGGTCATCAATCAGGATTCTGATGAATTCATCAAATCTCCTGATGAATGGATACCTATTCCTGGTTCTCTTGAAGCGATTGCCCGTCTGACCAAGGCTGGCTATTCTGTGGTGGTTGCAACCAACCAGTCTGGACTGGGGCGCAAGCTGTTTGACATCACAACACTGAATGCGATCCATCAGAAAATGCAGGCATCTGTCAGAGCATTGGGCGGTGCGATTCCTGCTGTGATGTTCTGCCCGCACCTGCCAACAGATGACTGTACCTGCAGAAAACCAAAAGCAGGCATGTTCCTGACCATTGGCAAACGCTTTGATGTGGATCTAGCTGGTGTACCAACTGTCGGTGATTCACTCCGAGACCTGCAGGCAGGTTATCTTGCGGGCTGTAGACCTTATCTTGTGCTGACCGGTAAAGGAAAGCAGACATTGGAAAAAGGTGGGCTTCCGCCTGACACCACGGTTTTTGATGACCTCGCTGCTGTTGTTGCACATCTGCTTGAAAACGATGCAAAAGCTGAGGCTGAACAGGAAACCAAGGTTGTTCCTGAGGTGAAAGCAGAGTCTGAGCCTAAACCGAAATCCAAGACTGCATCCAAGGCAAAGACAAAAGCCGAGGGAAAAGCCAAGAAAAAAGCAGATCAAGATTAACTGATACTTAGATAGAAACAGCCAATCCGCCCAATGATTTAGAGACGGAGCAACTGGATACGATTTCCATGCGATACATCCGATCAATTATTTATTTCTTCGTCTGGTGGTCTTTCACCTTCTTCTGGGGATTTATCTGCCTCTTCACCTGTTGGCTGCCATTCAAGGGACGTTATCAGGTTGCCTCCATATGGGCGAGAGTCACCACAGGGCTTGCATGGCTGATCTGTGGCATCAAATACCAAGTGAAAGGTACAGAGAACCTGCCTGAAGGTCCTGTTGTGCTGATGTGCAAACATCAGTCAACGTGGGAAACACTCTTCATGATGCTGGTTATGCCCCGACCTGTTTCCTTTGTCCTCAAGAAATCCCTGCTGTACATTCCATTCTTTGGCTGGGTTCTCGCCTTTATGCGTATGATTCCGATTGACAGAAGCCAGCGCATGAATGCTTTCCGCCAGATGGTACAGATTGGTGGGCAACGTCTTAAAGAGGGTCATTGGATTATCATCTTCCCAGAAGGTACCCGAGTACCTCCTGGACAGAAAGGTGACTATCAGAGTGGCGGCGCCATGCTGGCAATCCGCACAAAAGCACAGGTTGTGCCTATTGCCCTGAATTCCGGTGAATGCTGGCCAAAGACTACCATCGTCAAAACACCCGGCATGATTACCCTTTCAATCGGCAAACCAATCGAGACAGCAGGCAGAAAGGCTGATGATGTCACCAAAGAAGTCGAAGCGTGGATTGAAGGAGAAATGCGTCAGATTTCCCCTCACCTGTATCCAGACGCGAAGTGAGTTCCTTATCTGACCGATTACTGGATTCTCTGGCGGGTCTCTTCAATCAGGAGCGACCTGCAGTCAAACGCCAACCACCAAGACAGAGCCCCGTCACGCAACGCTCGATTACCCTATCTGGGCAGGAGATTCCCTATCTTCTCAAACGCTCGAGCAGACGCACTATCGGTCTTAAAATCGACACCAATGGATTGACCATCACCGCACCGAACCGTGCCACCTTGGTCTCTATTGAGGATGCCATCTCCGCAAAACAGGACTGGATCCTGAAAAGCCTAAAAACCTTTCAAGAAAAACAACTGAACCGCCCTGCACCTGTTGTCTGGCAGGATGGCACTGTTTTCCCTTATCTTGGTACAGATTGCCATATCCGCTTGGTCAAAACGCTCTCCACACGCCCACGTTTCACCTTCGATAATGGCTGGCTGACGATTGAAACATCGAAAGCCGACTCAGATTCGATTGCCAGATATGTCCAGCAATGGCTGAAAAAACAGGCGGCTGAAATCCTTTTCACCCGTCTGGCTGATCAGGCAGATACGATGCAGCTGACCTATACGAAGGTAGCACTTTCTCAGGCAACCGGACGCTGGGGATCCTGCTCATCACAGAAGCATATCCGCCTTAACTGGCGGTTAATCATGCTGGACTGGTCACTGATGGATTATGTGATCATCCATGAACTTGCCCATCTTCAGGAAATGAACCACAGTACCCGTTTCTGGGCAATTGTTGAGGAGTGGTATCCAGACTGGAAAGATGCCCGTAAAAAACTGAAGGCAACCGGTTCTGAGGTCTTTACACTTTTTTCAGACTGATTCATTATTGATGGATTAACCCAGATGCAGACGAAGCATCTATCCCCTGATTTCTGCCCATTTCCAAAGGAGCAATGACTATGGATTATATGACCCTGAATACTGGTGCCAAGATGCCTACAATCGGTTATGGCGTTTTCCAGATTCCTCCTGAAGAATGCAAACGCTGTGTACTGGATGCGCTTGATGTCGGTTATCGACTGATTGATACCGCGCAGGCTTACCGTAATGAGGCAGAGGTTGGAGAAGCGATTGCAGAGAGCGGCATTCCACGCCAAGAAATCTTCCTGCAGTCCAAAGTCTGGATTGACCATGCAGGCGAAGAAAAGGCTTATGCCTCTATCGAAGAATCCCTGCAGAAACTCAAGACTGATTATGTCGATATGATGCTGATCCATCAACCTTTCGGCGACTACTACGGTACTTACCGTGCCTTGGTAAAAGCGAAAGAAAATGGCCTTGTCAAAGCATTTGGCGTCAGCAACTTCTTCCCAGACCGATTTGTGGATCTTGTTGAGTGCACAGGTATTGTTCCTGCTGTCAACCAGATTGAATCCCATATCTACTACCAACAGACTAAAGCCCGCGAAGTCTATGCCCGCTATGGCACCAAAGTACAGGCATGGGCACCTTTCGCTGAGGGGAAAATGAACCTGTTCAGGAATCCAGTCCTTGCCCGGATCGGCAAACAGTATGGCAAATCCAACGCACAGGTTGCCTTACGCTATCTGCTCAGCAGAGACATGGTTGTCCTGCCGAAATCTGTTCACAAAGCCCGTATGGTTGAGAATTTTGATGTCTTCAACTTTGAGCTTTCTGTTGAGGATATGTCTGCTATTGCAGCGCTCGACGGTGACACCAGCCTTTTCCTGTCGCATTACGACCCTGAAATGGTGAAATTCCTGATTAACTATATGAAAAATAAAGGCTGATCCGTCAGCCGCCGATTCCTAAAAATCCGATAACAATAACTGGAGACTGACATGCGTTTTCTGCACACAATGATCAGAGTTGGTGATCTGCAGCGTTCTATTGATTTCTATACCGATGTTCTCGGTATGAAACTGTTGAGAACAATGGATTTTCCTGAAGCAAAATTCACCCTTGCCTACCTTGGTTACGAAAGCAATCCTGCTCAGGCAGAACTGGAACTGACCTACAACTACGGTGTTGACTCTTATGACCTAGGCAAAGGCTATGGTCATATTGCCCTCTCAACCGATGACATTTACGGTCTGTGTGAAAAAATCCGTGCTAAAGGTGTCACCATCACCCGTGAACCTGGTCCGATGAAAGGCACTGACATCGTTCTGGCATTCCTCCGTGACCCAGACGGTTACAGCATCGAGCTGCTGGCGGAATAATACAACCTATTCAAATGGAGGTTTTTAAAGGGTTTCCGTTGACCCGAATAGAATAACCCCCTATAATTCTCTTTCCACTGAGCTTTGAGCCAGTTCGGAGATGTGGCCGAGAGGTCGAAGGCACTCCCCTGCTAAGGGAGCATACGAGCTAAAACTTGTATCGAGGGTTCGAATCCCTCCATCTCCGCCAAAGATTCGAACCCGTGACTCACTTGAGTTCACGGGTTTTTTATTTATATTCAAGCAGTTAGATTGCTATTCTTATGTTCAGGAAACTGATTGCCACCAGTCTCATCTTTGGCATAACAGCATTTTCTTTCCCATCTGCACAGGCAGAGCCACTGGCAATGGTTGGCGGACAACGTGACCAGCAT
>CAZHQM010000053.1:0-10096 GCA_964534155.1 uncultured Oxalobacter sp. | reverse complement strand
GGAAAGGGTCTCTGCCTATCTCTGATAAAAGTCCACAGAAATCGTTACAGGCTCGGGGAATCATCAGGATTGAGATTCCCCTTCTTATTTCACAGTACTGCAACTATCTGCTCACAGACCTGCAGCGCCTCTTCTGCACTCATCTTTTCCGCCTCATCAATTTCTGAGAATTTCATGCGGCTAGTAATGGCTTTCAGGGTTTCGGCACCAACGGTTTCCTGCAGTCCAGAGGCTTTGCAGAGTACATAGGCAACTGGCAGGTTTGGAGGAAGGTCGAGGCCTGCCTGCAGGGTTTCTGCGAGGTTGAGGTATGCCTGCGGATTGCCAGCCCGTGCGGATTTGATCCAGCACTGGAGAGCGCGCTTGAGGTTGCGTCTGACACGACCAACACCATCCCGATAGAAGTAGCCCATGCTGTTCAGGGCTTTGACATGCCCCTGTTCTGCCGCAAGCCTGAACCATTTGGCAGCCTGCTGCGCACTTTTACGGACTGCTTCCCCGAATTCGTAGTGGATACCGAGGATGTATTGGGCATCTGCGTCGCCAGCTTCAGCTTTCTTGGTGATTTCTTCGATATCGTCTTCTGTCTGAACATTCCCGTTCGCCAGAAAATCGATGGCGTCTTTGTTGCCGAGCGCAGCGGATTTTTCCCAGAGTTCTACGGCATGGCGGCGGCTTTTTGCCACGCCCTGTCCGTTGTAGTACATGAGTCCAAGGAGATACATGGCATCCTGATCGCCTTGGTCAACAAGCTGCTGGAGCAGTTCTGCGGCTTTTTTGTGGCTCTTGCTCACACCTGTCGCATCCCGATAACAGCACGCGAGGTTGAACATGCCAACAGGGTGGTTCTGCTCTGCTGACTGCTTGAAAAGACGGAATGCCTGGCTGCTGTTTTTAGGCACACCCTCACCATCACGGTAGAGCATACCCAGGCAGCATTGCGCAGCGGAGTTGCCCTGATCAGCTGATTTCTGCCATAACTGGACAGCCTTTTCGAGGCTCTTGGCAACACCTTTGCCGTTGTAATACGCCATAGCGAGCTCATAACAGGCGTTTGCCTGCCCCTGCTCTGCGGCTTTTGCCCAGAGTTCCAGAGGATTTTCCTTGCCAAGCGCACTGTTTGCATCTATCAGGCTCCCCAAACGCGCGAGTGCGTCTGGCTCATTCTGCTCGGATGCCTTGCGATACCATTCAGCCGCTTTCTCAAGGTCTTTGGCGTAACCCTCGCCATGTTCATATGCCCAGCCGATGTAGTACTGGGCTCTTGGATGGTTCTGGTCTGCTGCCTGCTGATACCAGTAAATCGCCATCTCTGGATTGGCTTTGACGCCGATACCACGGTCATATGCCATGCCAAGACTGAACTGGGCATCGCTTCTGCCATTCAGGGCAGCCTTGCGTGTCCAGACTGCCGCACGGCTATGGCTCTGCTGAACCCCGCAACCATGGGCATAGGCGATTGCCATGCTGAATTGCGCGATTGGGTAACCACTCTTTGCTGCCATCTTGAACCAGCGGATGGCTTCTTTCTGGTCTTTAGGCACCCCATCGCCGTTGTAATAAGTCTGACCGATGCAGTACTGCGCACGGACATCATTGCTCTCTGCGGCTTTATGCCACCAGTCGCGGGCCTTGACGATGCTGCGTTTGACACCATCCCCGTTCATATAGGCAAGCCCCAGATAGAACTGTGCCCCAGGATGACCGATTTCCGCAGCCCTTTGCCACCAGTCAACAGCCGCCTGTTCATCTTTTTCAACAAGGATACCGTCTGAATAGATGGTCCCCAGAAAGAACTGCGCACCCGCATGATTCTGGTCTGCGGCTTTCTTGTACCACTCAATCGCTGTGTTGATATCGCGGGGAGCGCCCTGCCCCAACGAGAACGCCACACCCAAGCTGTACTGGGCGCCAGCATGACCTTGGTCTGCAGCTTTCTTGTACCATTCAGCCGCGGCAATCGGGTCTCTCAACGCCCCTTTGCCCTGCTCATATGCCTGTCCAAGGCTGTACTGCGCTTCTGCATCGCCATGCTCTGCCGCCATGCGGTACCAGTAAACCGCCTTGAATGGATCAGGGGCAACACCAACACCCTCTTCGAAAGCCGCCCCCAGATAGTACTGGGCACCGATATGCCCCTCATCTGCGGAAAGCGTCCACCAGTGGACTGCCTGTTCCTCATCTTTTGGCACCCCCATGCCCAGATGGAGCATAACCGCCAGACGGAACTGGGCATCGGTATGCCCCTGCTCTGCCGCCTTGCGGTACCAGACACCCGCCTTGACAGGGTCTTTCTCGATGTTATCAACGCCCCTGAAGTAGATTTCACCCAGCGTTGCCTGTGCCTGCGCAAAACCGGCATCTGCAGACTGCTGATACCAGTGCATGGCTATGGTCGGATTCTTATCGACACCCGCGCCATTCATGAAAGCACAGCCGATGTTGTAACAGGCGAGGCTGTCCCCCTGCAGGGCCGCCTTCTGATACCAGTAAGCGGCGAGCTTGAGGCTCTTCTGAACGCCTTTGCCCTCCTGATAGGCAACCCCGAGATTGAACTGGGCATTGGGATGCCCCTGTTCTGCAGCAAGCAGCCAATAACGCACAGCCTGTACATCATCCTGCTCGACACCAGTTCCTTCATGATAGCGCATGCCGAGATGATATTGGGCATCTGCGCTGTTGCCCTCAGCCGCCTTCTGCCACCATTCAAGTGCCTTGGGGAGATTCTGCTGAACACCCTCACCGTTGTAATAGGCGATTGCAAGCCTGTTCCATGCAGGCACATAGTTCTGAGCCGCTGATTTACGCAGCCAGGCAATACCCTCATCGATATTGAGCACCATCCCCGTTGCGGTCAGGCAAAGCAATGACAAGGCGTACTGCGCCGCTGGATGACCTTCCTCAGCCGCCAGCAGAAACCAGTCTGCAGCGATTTCTGGGTCCTGGGGCACGCCTTTGCCATCCCGGTACATGACACCGAGGTTGTACTGTGAGGTGATGAAGCCCTGATAAGCGGTCGTTTTCCACCACTTTACGGCACGTTCGCGGGCTGATTCCTGAGCTGTTTTTTCGTTCTGCATGGTCACTCTTCTATTTTCACCCGCATATTCTGATTGGTATCGCCTGATGAGACAAGTCTCTGCCTCTGATATATCCATCAGCGTGACTGACAATGACAATCTGCCAGCCTTTACACTGCCACACCAAGCAAGAAGAATGGCACTGTAAATTGCAGATAACACACATAATAACAGTGTATTTCACAAAAATAAGTTCAAAACAATCGACTGAATGTCAGTGCAAGTATAAAATAATGTCAGTGTAACATCAACATTGTCACCATTGGGGTTCAAACATGCCACTGA
The DNA here is from genome assembly GCA_964534155.1 of uncultured Oxalobacter sp. Taxonomy (GTDB): domain Bacteria; phylum Pseudomonadota; class Gammaproteobacteria; order Burkholderiales; family Burkholderiaceae_D; genus Oxalobacter. The sequence goes on along the minus strand of CAZHQM010000053.1, from coordinate 6,731 downwards.
CCGAACAGACACTGATATTGCGGGCAAATACTGGCGAAGACAGCCATCACCAATTCAAAGAAAACATCCACAATGCAGAATCACTGGCTGCAGAAATGGTGGCATTCTCAAACTCCGATGGCGGAACGATTTATCTCGGTATTGCAGATGATGGCTCTGTTCCCGGCCTATCAGGTGAAGACGCAGCCCGCATCAATCAGATGATTGGCAATGCGGCAAGCCAACTGATCCGAAGCCCGATCAATGTCTCCACCGAGAATGTCCTGCTCGCCAATGGCAGGATTGTGATTGCAGTTACCGTTCCCCAAGGATTGGACAAACCCTATTTTGATAAGAACGGCATCATCTGGCTGAAAAACGGTGCAGACAAACGCCGTATCAACAACAAAGAAGAACTCAGACGCATCTTCCAATTCAGCAACCAATTCCATGCCGATGAACTGCCGACCAAAGCAGACATCGCCCAGCTGGATGCCATCCGGTTCAGAGACTTCCTTGAGAATGCCTTTGGCCAGCCCTACCCTGAATCACAGGAAGCACTGGTCCAACTGCTCAAGAACCTGAACCTTGCCTCCGAACAGGGCTCGCTGAATCTTGCAGGGACACTTCTGTTTGCCAGACACCCTGAGCGGATTGTGCCGCAGTTCATTGTGAAAGCCATCCGCTATCCGGGAACCGAAATCCACAGCACCGATTATCTGGATACAGAGGATTTTTCAGGTCCGCTTGAAAAGGTCTATCAAGATGCCATGGCATTCATCATGCGTAACCTGCCGAAAGTGCAGGCTGGGCGCAATGTCAATGCCCCAGGAACGCCAGAAATCGCCAAAGTGGTCTTCGAAGAACTTCTGGTCAACGCCCTTTCGCACCGCGATTATCTGGTCAGCGCGCCAATACGGATTTTCTTTTTTGATGACCGCATTGAAATCATCAGCCCCGGCAACCTGCCCAACAACCTCACTGTTGCGAAAATCAAGGCAGGAAACTCAAATATCCGAAACCCAATCCTTGTATCGTACATCGCCAAGGGCCTGCTTCCTTATCATGGTCTTGGCTCAGGGATCACACGCGCCCTGAAAAACTGGAAAGACATCATTTTCGAGAATGATATCGAGGGTTGCCTATTCAAGGTTACCGTGAAGCGCCCATCAAACTCACAAACAAAGGCAGCCCTGCAGAATACGCCGGAACAGCTTGAGGAATCTGCCTCTGGCTATGCCATTGCACCATCAATACCACAACCAGAAACGCCAGATGCATTCAAGAAACTGAACGCCACCTGCCGTAAGGTACTGGATATCCTGAAGAGCCAGCCAGACTGTACCGTCATTCAGGCTGCGGAGCAGTTAGGCATTTCACCACGAACCGTCAGCAGGGCGACAGCAACGCTTCAGCAGAAAGGGCTGCTGAAACGCATAGGTGCAGATAAAAACGGTTACTGGAAAGCCACTATTGCCTGAAGGCTGTCAGCACCATCCCGTCTGCCTGTTCTCCATACCAGCCTGATATCTGGTCCTCCTGTTTCAAGAAATCAACTGGACCTGTATACTTCAGGCTTTTCATGGGCTCAGTCCCAGACATCCGACAATCTGACTTTGCAAACTCATGGAATCTGCTTCTGACAATATCAACAAACCTGAAGAAAAACGTGCCTCTGGTCTGGCGCTGATGCCCTTTGTCATTCTGGCTGTCGTCTATCTTGTTTTTGCCGTCATCATTGGTGATTTATCGAAAGTGCCGATGACGACTGCGTTTATCGCCGCAGCCGCATTTGCCCTGTTCATGAACCGTTCTGTTTCGCTGAACGAGAAAACCGAGGTATTTGCCAAGGGAATGGGCAGCCAGGACATCATGATCATGTGTCTGGTATTTATCCTGGCAGGCACATTCACCACTTCTGCAAAGGCGGCTGGCGGTGTGGATTCTGCGGTTGCGCTGACATTGCACTTTGTTCCCTCTCAGTTCCTGATTGCTGGGCTGTTTATCGTCTCTGCGTTGATCTCACTGGCAGTCGGCACCTCATGCGGGACGATTGCGGCAGTTGTGCCGATTGCGGCATCCCTGTCACAGTCCATCGATGCCAATCCCGCCATCCTGATCGGTGCCACAGTCGGGGGCGCCATGTTCGGTGACAATCTCTCGCTGATTTCCGACACGACCATTGCGGCAACCCGCACACAGGGAGCAACCATGCGGGACAAGATGATCGGCAACCTGAAGATTGTGCTTGTGCCTGCCATCGCCTGCGCTGTGCTGTATATGCTGCCGTTTTTTACCGGTGGTACTGGCGGTGATGTTGCGACAGAAATCGGCTGGGACTCCTGCATCAAGATCCTGCCTTATATCCTGCTGCTGGTACTGGGTGTCTGTGGCATCAATGTGATTTTCCTGCTGTTAGTCGGCACTGTCCTGAACATTGGCATCGGCATCTCTTTTGGCGCTGTCGCAGGCGGCAAGGCATTGGAAATCCTCGGTGGCGGTGCCATCAGCATGGTAGAAACACTGATTGTCGCCCTGCTGGCTGGCGGTCTCCTGGCACTGGTACGCTTCAACGGGGGCATTGAGTTTCTGCTCAGCATGGCTGACAACTGGGTCCGTGGACGGAAATCCTGTGAGGCTGGGCTGTGTTTTCTGGTTGGCACCATCAATCTGTTCACCGCAAACAATACCGTTGCCATCATCACAGCCGGCCCTGTCGCCAAAGAGCTGGCGGAACGCTATCAGGTGAGTGCCCAACGCTCAGCCTGTCTGCTCGATACGACTTCATGCATCGTTCAGGGCATGATTCCCTATGGTGCCCAGATCCTGATTGCCTCGGGACTCTGTGCCGCTATCGGCTTGGGGCCTATTGAAATTGTTACAGCCCTGTTCTACCCTGCCCTGATGGCACTTGGACTCGTCTTTTCAATCCTTTTCCATAAACAGGCGAAATAACTTCGTAAGGAAGCAGCATGTACTTCAGCTACGGCAAGACTGAAACAGATTTCCTGAAAGACAAGGATGCCCGTCTGGGGGAGGTGATTGACCGGATCGGCGCCATCCAACGCACTGTGCATACCGATTTGTTCACCGCTGTTGTACACAGCATTGTCGGGCAACAGATCTCAAGCAAGGCACTCGTGACTGTCTGGGGACGGTTGACCACCCTGTTAGGCACAGTTGATGCCGAACACATCATGACCATTGGGCTTGAACGGCTGCAGTCCTGCGGAATCTCATTCATCAAGGCAGGCAACATCCTCGACTTTGCGGAGAAAGTGCATTCAGGGGCATTCAATCTGGATGCCGTTGCCGCAATGCCGGATGAAAATGCGATTGAGGCACTGTCATCCCTGCGGGGTATCGGTGTCTGGACTGCAGAAATGATCCTGCTGTTCTGCCTGCAACGCCCGAACATTTTCAGCTTTGGCGACCTTGCTATCCAACGTGGGCTCAGGATGGTTTTCCATCACCGGAAAATCACCCGACAGCTGTTTGAGAAATACCGCAGGCGGTTCACCCCTTACTGCAGTGTTGCCAGCCTTTATCTCTGGGCAGTGGCTGGCGGTGCCATCCCTGAGATGAGGGACTATGCCCCGAAAGCAAAGCCAGCCCCTAAAGCCCCCCGCAAGAAACAGGACAGAGCATGATCTATCAGTCGCATTATGAATCTCCTGTCGGCAGGATGACCTGTGCCTGCACAGAAGCCCATCTTGTCGGCCTATGGCTAGATAACCAGAAATATTTTGCCGCCACGCTGAAAGAAACACCTGTCACCGATGACAGCCATCCCATCCTGCTCAAGACAAAAGACTGGCTCGACCGCTATTTTTCAGGATCAAAACCCTCTCCAACAGAACTGACTTTAGCGCCTGCTGGCAGTGATTTCCGCAAGGCTGTCTGGCAGATTCTCTGTGAGATTCCCTATGGAGAAACAGTAACCTATGGGAGTATTGCCAGACAGATTGCCAGACAGCGCAGAACAGCCCGCTTTTCCGCACAGGCTGTTGGCGGTGCTGTCGGGCATAACCCCATCTCCATCATCATCCCCTGCCATCGGGTGATTGGTTCGGATGGCAGCCTGACAGGCTACGCGGGGGGTATAGATGCCAAACGGTGGCTGCTGACTTTTGAAGAAGCTCGCTCTACCGAGTGGTAAAAACGGTTTGGAGTGCTGGATGGGAGTCGAACCCACATCGTGTGTGACAGTCAGGGACTAAGGAACCCTGGTCACACAAATCCTTCCACTTGAACGACCAACACATTGTTCTACTGCATTGAGGATTTATAGGCAGTTTAATATCCAATCATGTCAGTTTAATGACAGATTCAGATATTTTCAGAACAGAATGCATTAGGCCCATTCAGCCAGAACGCCCCCAGACAGAAAAATTCCACCGCCAAGCGATGGAATTTTTCTCGGACAGTCATCTACCGGCTTGCCTGGATGAACTGGTATTCCCTACCCTCTTCGGTCTTGATTCAGAATTCCGTGCCGCCATCCTGGTTGATGACCGGGATACCCATCAGGTTCTTGGCAGGGAACAGCGGACTGTCTTCAAGCTGGAACCGGGATGGATCGAGCAGGAAGACATCGATGGTTTCCATGGTCTTGTCATGGATGTCACTATGCGGTCCTGTCAGCAGGGTGTTGATGACATCGGTGCCTGCGATCCTGATTTCTGGGGTGTTATCCAGTGTGCGCAGGCGGACGTTCTTGGCAGGGACATCGGTAAGCAGGATGTGGCCTGTCGCCGTGATGTATGCCTTGCCATTATGGGCAACGATGTCTCCGCCTATGAAGTTGCCTTTGTTAGATCATAAATGGATCCTTATGTTTTGGGTCTTCTTTCCGTCACTTTATCATAACTTTTCTGTTTCGCAGTATGACTGTACAGATGCTGTTGCAATGCGCCACACCATCGATTTCCCAGACATCTCAATCAAAGCCAATAGCCCCCTGACTGAATCAGCCCACTGTCGGGCTTGAGTTGCCTTTCGTGCAGAATTGCCTGCATTCCCGTTTTAAAGCAGCCTCAAATCCTCATGCAGATTCTGCCAATGCCGTTTCAAGACATCTTTCTGCCTTTCATCCATTGGGAGAGCATTCAACAATGATTGCCATTTCTCTTTCGCCAGCTCCAGGGTCTGTTGCAACTGTGCCTGAATCGGTGGCCAGGGAGCTCCAATCCGGTCTGCCCATCGCCTGAAATGGTCAAATGACAGCTTCTGCCAATCCTTTTCACGTGCCATATTCAATGCTGGCCCCTTATCGGTTGCGATATATGGCAAAGTCGAGACAATATCGTATGCAGGTGCCAGCTTAGGCAGAATGCCGTCAGGATAGATAAGACTCCAGTTCTTGATGTGTGCATCACCGTTCGCAAGCAGGATGTTCACCAGAAGCCGACGCGCCATTTCGCACACATCGGCTAGACCTTGTGTGCTGTATTGGAGCAGTACCCTGCCAATCTGTTCGTAATTGATCCTGCCGTATTTCTCATGCGGATACACACTGAATACCTGCGCAAAATCTTCGGTATGGATTGGCCTCCCATCATTCTGTCGGTCAAAACGCTTGACCGCATAGACATCGGTTTCATCAGGCAGCTGCAGGTCGGGCAGGTTATCCATTGAAGATAAGGAAATCAATCGGATTTCAGGAATTTCGACACCGACTGCCTCTGCCAGTCTCATCGCAGTGTATTCATTGGCAGGCACATGGGCATGGATTGTCGATGGTGTTTTGAGAATCCACTGCTCGCCATCAATAGCATCACCCACAGCAAACCTGCCGTCCTTGTGAGTACCTGAAAACTTCATCTGCACGCCAGACAGAGAGAAATGCAGGCTCTCGGTCATATCAATCACTTCAGATTCTCTGACCGCAATGCCCCGTTTTACCACCCAATCAGGCAAAGGTCCGTTATACAGCTCTGCGGTGATGGCACCGGCTAGATTACGCCCTGTTGCCGCCAGCAGGGCAAATTCATCATGCAGGGCAATTTTCAGATGCTGGGCATACCATTCCATCAGAACTCCCTCTGGCAACAGATTTGACAGGGAGGGATCCAGCCGTTGATGATGTCCCCGTATCTCAGTCAGATAAGCGGGATTCTGCAACTGTGCAAGGGTAAAGGTATGCCGCTGAGAGGCTGGGGTGTTCAGGTATTCTGGGCTGAACAGCAATTGGTTCCGCCCATCTGCCAATCTGACGGTGAATCCGACGGGATTGCCATGTAGGCATATCTGCAAAGCATTCGGAAACAGCCTGTTTCTATCAGTGCTTCGTGCCATTTCAATCCTCCAGATCTTTCATCGTATCAAGCAGCGAAAAGCGTTTGGCAAGTTCTGGATCAATCATCGCATTCACATCAAAAACATCCTGATCAGGCACCAGCATCAAAGTCATGCCCATGCCGTTCAGAATCTTCAGCAGTGAAGACAGGCGGATATCATGCCCAGATTCAGCACGCTGGTAATGCTGCTGGGACATCCCGGTCAGATCCTTGATGTCATTCTGGGTGTACTGGCGTTTCAGCCTAGCCCGTTTCAGTGCGGCGCCCACATCCTGTAGTGTCTGCATGAGTTTTGCCTTGTAAGAAGATTTATTTACATAATATATGATGTATTTTACATGAATTGAAATAAATACAACGAGTAATATGTATTTTTTAAAGACTCTACCGGTCTGCTGCTTGCAGTAAAAAACCGTGGCTTATCACGGAGACACTTTGTAATCAGCTGAGAGA
>CAZHQM010000052.1:0-10187 GCA_964534155.1 uncultured Oxalobacter sp. | reverse complement strand
TAACTGCCTCACCATTCTCGAATACTGCAAAGGCAGAGATACCATTGGCTTTTTCGAGTAACTGGCCGATGCGGAATTCCCTGTCGAAGATTTTTTGTTTTTCGACATAATCGACAACTTCCCAGTCGTGTTCCATGTTTTTGTCCTAACAGTCAAGCAGCCAGAATGGCAGAAAAAAGGGCGTTTCTTAAAAAAATCTCAAAAAGCCTGAAAATTTTCAACCTGTTGAATCATAACAATAAAATGTCAATCTGTTCTTTGGTATGCTCCTAAAGTACCCCTAAAAACGGGGTGTCGGTCAGCACGTTTTTGAAACTTGCCATACAATGCCTGCATGCATTCAGATCAACAGGCTTTCAGAGAGGCAGACAATGAACGATAAAGAATTTCCAATTGAGCTCCAGTCCCAGCGCACCAGATGCGAGGTCTGGACCCGAGTCATGGGCTATCACCGCCCAGTATCCGCATTCAATGCTGGCAAGCAGAGTGAATACGCAGAGCGCAGGTTGTTCACCGAGCAGGCATGTCAGATGAGCGGTTATCTCAAATAATCGAGTGCATCAGCAGGGCGGGGTGATATCACCGCGTCATACAGCAGGGGGAGCCTCGGCTCCCCTTTTGCATTTGGGCTTATTCAAACATGCCTTTCTTTGAGGCACCGCAAAACGCATTCATCAAGGCAGGTTCCACTTTGGCGGGGTAAACAGCGCATTCAGTGACTCTGCCTTTTGCATCAAAGATCACATTGAACTGTTTGAAGCCGGTTTCCTTGCCGTCAGCACCTTTCGCATTGACAAAGCCGGTGATGTTCATGTCGCTGCTGCTGACATCACATTTGAATTCGGCAGTATCTGGGTTTGCCAGTTTCCCTCGGATAGCGTCATGTGCTTTCTGTACATAATCAGCCCGCTTGGCGAGTGGTGTTTTGCCTGTTGGGCGGGCGAGCGCTTCGCCAGAAACACACAGAACCATGCCAAGGGCACATAATCCAGAAATCAGTCTTTTCATGTCAGATACCTCGCCAAGCGTGATGTTGATTGGATGATTATCGGATTCTAGCATGGCAGGTTTGGTTCCCTGCCATGCGGCTATTTCAGCAGTCTGTCAGAATGGTCTGAAATAATTCAGTCGGGCGGTATTGTTCTTCGGGTTGTAGGTGCAGCTGTATTCGTAGCGGATGTAGGCGCCATATTCATTCTGCATCAACAGCTGGTCACCGCCCATCTTGAATCTGCGGTCATTCGGGTTTTTCGATGCCCATTCATGCCATTCAAAGGTGACGCCGCCTGCGCCTTTCATATCGGCAGTCTGCCGGTCACGGATGCGGTCCATACACTGACCGTGTGCCTTGATGACATATTCTTTGTAAAGGCATTCAAGGTCTCTGCCGCATCTTTCCCAGTCGGCAATTGGTGGTTGGTAATTTGGATCAGCCGCCTGAGCACGGATGCGGGCAAAATGTGCCAATTGCATGTTTCGTCCAATATCCACTGCCGCTTTAATTGAGATGTTTGCTGGCACACCGCCAGACTGCTCGTGATCGCGTATCCAGAGTTCGAGATATTCCCTCTCAGAGCTGGAGAGCACCTTTAATGCCTTCTGATAACGCTCATCTGTATGGCGGGCTTCTTTGGTTGTTGGTACCGTTACAGGGGTAGGCTTGCAGCCAGACATACCGCAGAGGCATATCGCAGTGAGTACAGCCATCATCAGTTTCTTCATCATGTCCCTTTCTGATTCAGTTCAATACATGAAGAAATTATAGAGAGAGCATCCTGCAAAACGGGCTGACCACAAGTTTGTGGTTAGGGAGGGTGGGTGGTGTAAAGGTGGTGTTAAGGCATGAATCCATAATAAAATGCGATTACAATCTTAAATTATTATAATAATTTGCGATTACGGTAGCGAAATAAGATGATCATGCAAAATATGGATTATATCGAACGTAGCTTGCAAGCAGTGCTTGAGCAGGCATCAGCCAAGCGGGCAACAGTACTTTTCGGGGCGCGACAGGTAGGTAAGACAACGTTGTTTGAGAACCTGCTTCCTCAGGGGGCGAGGGTGCGCTGGATGTCTGGTGACAATCCACGTCAGGTCAGTGAACTGACATCGTTGGATGATATCGAGATACTGTTGGACGTTGATTATCTGGTGATTGACGAGGCTCAGCGTATACCGGGAATAGGGCTGATCCTGAAAAGACTTGTGGATCGGAAATCCTCCTGCAAGATTCTGGTGACGGGTTCCAGTGCATTGGAACTGGCAGGAGGTATTCAGGAATCAGCAGTTGGTCGACTGGATGAATATCATCTCTGGCCGATTTCGCTCGAAGAGTTGGCACAGAAATCAGGTTGGGGCAATGTGCTGGATAATCTGAATACCCGCATTGTTTATGGATGTTATCCAGAAATCATTACAGATCCATCGCAGGCAAAGAATATTCTCAAGACTTATCTTGAGGGTGTGCTTTATAAGGATCTGTTTGCATTGGATGGAGAAATCAGAAAACCGCAGAAATTGGTGCATCTGTTGAAGTGTCTGGCGGCACGCACTGGCGCTGAAGTCAGTCTGGATGCACTGGGCAATGAAATCTCAGCGAATCGGGGTACAGTTGCCAAATATATCGACCTGCTTGAAAAGTGCTACATCATCAAATCATTGCCTTCTTATTCACGGAATGTGGCAAATGAAATCAAGAAAGGGCGGAAAGTCTATTTCTGCGATACAGGTATCCGTAATGCAATGATTGATGATTTCTCCCCATTAAGTGGCAGACAGGATGCAGGTGCATTGTGGGAAAACTTCTTCATCATCGAGCGGATGAAGAGGCATTCACTTCAGCGTAACTGGACACAGTTCTATTTCTGGCGGACATCGCAACAGCAGGAAGTCGATTTTATTGAAATCAATGACGGAAAGATGAGGGCATTTGAATGCAAGATGTCTGCAAATGCCAAGGTTCGCATTCCAGAGACATTCAAGCGGGCATATCCAGAATGCGAGATCAGTGTCGTCAATATGCAGAATTTCTACAAATTCCTGATGAATCCATGAGGGTTTTTCAGTGGGTCATCTGGTTGCCAGCGAGGTCCGCGCATCAACCAGATTCTCCGTCAGGAAATGCTCAATGAATTAGGGGCAAAATCGGCTCAATAAAAAAGTAGATTGACGAGATTTCAGCATGTGAAAAATGATGCCATTGTAATGCAATTGCATTACAATGGGGGTGAGGAGGAAATCATATGCCTGTAACTATCTTGAATACACAGTCTACATTGACCGACCGCTACCAGACGACTATTCCTGAATCTGTCCGTCGGGCATTGAAGCTTAATAAGCGTGACAAGATCAATTTCAGTATCAGGTCTGATGGCGAGGTTGTCTTATCGCGAGTTCAGCCAGAGTCAGAGGAAGTCAGTGATCCGGTTTTTGAGGCATTTCTGGCTTTTCTTGAAAAAGACATGACTGCCCATCCAGAACATTTGATGCCACTGACCCAGCTGCAGATGCAGAATGCTGTTGATCTGACGAAAGATATCGAAATCGACCTGGATGCACCATTGCCAGAAGAGGATTGATATGAAACCGCTCATCATCAATGGCTGGCAGATTTATATCCATCCGTTATGTGCCCAGCAGATTGCAGATCTCGAGAGGCAGGTCGAGTCGTTGCGCAGAAAAAAGCCGGATGAATGGAAACAGAGCAATTCGGCAAAGCGTCTTGCTGCAGTGACACGCCTTATCACTGAAATCATCCCTCAGGATCCCAAGCGTGAGGAGTATCGGCAGGGGAATACAATGGGCAAACCGTACAGTCATTGGCGGCGTGCTAAATTCTTTCAGCAGTATCGGCTGTTTTTCCGTTTCAATGAGGCATTGAAAGTCATCGTCTTTGCTTGGGTAAATGATACATCTACCAAACGGGCGTATGGCAGTAAGACAGATGCCTACAAGGTTTTTGCGAGAATGCTCGAAAGTGGACATCCGCCAGATGATTGGGAGGCATTGGCAATTGAGTCTCATCCGTTTGAATATGACAGTGGTGGCAGTTCGACCAAGCGTGATTTGCATGAAGGGCAGGAATCTTTCAGGGTTTCAGCAGCTTCTGGGCATGTCACAAGAGATTGAACAATGCGACATTCAATAAGTGTTTGCCTGTCATTAAATGCTCTGCAAAAAAAGGGACTGGCGAACCAGTCCCAACCCCCATTCAAACTATCTCCCTATGCGGGAGAAAGCGCAAAAGACCTAAATATAATTCCCTGACAGTTTTCAGGATTTACTGCAGCAGATACCATACCCCCAGTGTCGTTGCCATCAGGCAGATGGCGCTATACAGGGTAACTGCTGACCATTTTCCAGGTGTCTCGCGGACAAAAGCACGGGCTTTGGTACGTCTCATCTTGGGCCTCCAATGCACAGAGATTCAGGAACATTCAATGAAAAAAACTTGTCAGATACCCCATATGGGTGCACAGCATAACGCCCAAGAGGAAGACAAGCTGACTCATCATGAAGCGTGCTGAGAACAGGCTTCGTGCAGGATCTCCAACAGTTTTGGTGCGTTTCATAGCGTTGCTCCACTGAAAAGTACTGATGTCTTTACTGTTATGCAAGGCGTGTACCAATTTCTTGAAAAGGCATAAAAAAATCCCTGCTGGTCAGCGATTCAGCAGGGATTCTGAGCTACCGGATTGGGCGGGGTTGTTTCAGCCAGAGCGGTTATCTGACTTTTCGATGGTGGTAAACCTGTTTAGCTTTCTTGGGTGCGGTTTTAGGCCCTTCCATTTTCAGACTGTCTGCCGATGTGCCCAGATGTTCATGCAGGATGCGGCGGATTTCAATGATTGCCGCTGCGGTTTCCTGCACACTGTGGCCAGATGGAATCACGACTTCAGATTTTGCACCATCCCAGTGTGAGCTGGAATAAGGCACGATGCCATCGGATGATTCGGCTAATGGCACATCAGGTGTGTCATTACCCATGATGGAGTGGTAGGTCACAGCTGGGGAGATCTGAAGTGTGGCAAAGGCCTGGATGGTTGGATCTTTGGCGCTCAGGTTGTCCACACCGTTGAAATTCTGGCGTTCGGTTTTCTCAGCACCGAAAACAGCGGTGGTGATGTCTGCCGCTTTCTGGAGCACCGTGATTGGCATCTTGACCAGTGAGGCGATGAACCGTGCAATGCTCTTGTCAGCGAATGGTGTGCCACGGTGTGGTGCGGCGATAAAGATGGCGCGGGAGATTTCAGGCAATGGTTCGAAGAAAATATAAGGTCCCAGTTTCTGCTTGGCGGTTTCCTGTTTGCTGGCTTCAATCGGATGATATTTATTGAGTGCTTCCCAGAGGGTGTTGCCACTGGATGAGACCAGCAGGCGTGAGAGGATGCCGCCCATGCTGTGCCCGACGATGACGGCATCGTGGCTGGCTGGGTTTTTGCGTTGAGGGTCGTAGTGGTCGAATGTCCGCTCGATGGCATCAGCAATGTCATGGCGGTTGATGCCCAGCGGTGCGCTGGTTGGGTAATAGATCTGCCAGATCTGGTAGTGTTTGCGGAGGTCTTCGTCTCCCATGATTTCATTGGCGGCGTTGACCCAGGCTTCAGGTGAGCTGGCGAGACCATGCACGAGGATCAGGGTTTTCAGGTTTGGCTGATAGGGCTGCATCAGATAGACGCGTGGTTCTTCAAGGATGTTGCCCCTCCCGAACAGTGTTCCGATGGACTGGCTTGAGAAATCCGAGTTGGCAAGCCACATGCCATAGGCGGCTGTGTAGTTGGCGGCAAGTGGCACGTCATGCCCTGCGATGCTGACATCATGCTGTTGCCATGTGTCATAGGTGGAAACGATGACACGATTGGTTTTCAGCACTTCTTCGAGGGTGTTGCCGGGGAATTTCAGCAATGCCGAGATGGCAATGTAGTGCATAGGTTCCCATGGCTGTTTTTCGGCCTCTTTGTCTTTATGATGATGCCGGTGTTTGCCCAGGAAACCATGATGGTGGGGAATCTGGTCAGGGGCTGTTTCAGCTTCAGGAACAGGAGAGGGTTTCACAGGTTGGGCTGTGGTCTTGTCCTGCTCTTTCGGTGAGGACATGGAAACGACCATTCGGGCACCGAGCCCATCTTGGTCATACTGGTTGTTGATGCCTTTGAAGTTCAGCTGGTAATCAGGGGTGAATGCGGTGACCCGTGAGTTTTTTTCCTCAAGTTCAATCATGCCTGAGAAATCAGCTTCCAGTTTCCATTTGCCAAGAGAGAGTTTCTTGAAGCGGGCTTTGTCATCAAGTTCATCTGTCTTGCAGTGCTGGATCATTTCAGACAGGATCTGCAGGGAGGAATAGGTTGCAAAGTTGTAGATGTCGCGTACCTGATGCTGGCGTGCTTCGAGTGATCGGGTGCTGAGTGACCGGTCGGTATAGAAAAGATAGGCATAGGCATGGCGGGTGGCTTCGAGATAGCTCGAGAAGGCTTCGGTTTTTTCATTTTTTCTGCCGTCGAGATGGAGTTTGCCTGAAGAGGATTTGTTGCGCAGCATGCCATCCATCAGCCAGATTTCAGCAGCAGAAGATAAGCGTTGTTCTCTATTGAGTGCCTGTGAAGAGGTGATGGTATTGATGCAGGTCTTTCTGTCTTTCTTGCAGGTGCTTTCATCCAGTCCAACTACAAGCAGGGAGCTGACTGTCTGCTGACTGAGATTGCCCGAGTTGATGTAGTCACCGCGTCGCTTTGTCACATAGTCATCATCATCCTGCAGGGAAATCTTCACAGAGGAGCATGCCACAAGGCAAAGCAATGGCAGGAGAAGAGCAAGCCGTTTGATGAGGGCGGTCAGCTGTCTGAAGTCTGCAAGGTGCTTCATGTCGGTGATGAATCTGAATAGGGGTTGGGCTATTTTACTTGATGTAAACCGAAGTCAGCGACAGTTTGATAATCAGAAGAGGTCTAAGGAGTCATCATCTGCCTGTTTCAAAGCCGCTTTCTTGGTGATACTGACGGTCTTTTTCAGGGGGCGATTCGGTAATGGCGGTATTTTGCGGTTTGCCCAACGCCCGAGCTGGCGGTGCATCCAGGTCATGATCAGTGAGGTGACATAGTGCTGCTGGGCTGGGGTGAATGCCGAGCCAGGGCGGATCTGATGCCATTTCATCAGGCAGCTCCGGCAACAGGTGCCGGTCGCATGCTGGGCGATGAAGACAGGGTGTCCTTTCATCGGGGTCTGACTGCCGTCGTTCGGGATGAATGCTGGAGCCAGTCTTGAAGCGATAAGTTCTTCGGCATGGCGTGCAACGGTGTCGATGCCTTTTTCTCGGATGTAATGCACCTGTTGCAGTTTCAGGTTCCAGCTCATGCGGAACTTGGAGCGTGTCAGTGCCTGAAGCCGTTCTTCGATCCGCTCTGATTCATCGGGGAAAACGGTTGGCTCGTCCAATGCCATGCTGATCTGCCCAACAGGTTGAGAGGGTTCACCGGCTGGTTGCGCCCATAGGTCAAGCTGCAGGGTATCCTGCAGGCTGGCGTTGGCATTTTTCATACGTGCTTGACTCATATAGGCTTTTTATCGCGAGAGTTTCAGGACAGGTGTTTCATTTCAAGGGTATAATTCCGCCTTTATGGCAGTTGCGTAACCAATACGACTTGAGTGGGGAAACTGCCCAATTATTATAATAAGCAGGTACTAAATGGCTACTAAGAAGTCTAAGAAAGAAGTTTCCAAAACCTGTCAGGAATGTGGCAAGAAGTTCATGGGCAATCCGCTTGCCCGCTATTGCCCTGAATGCCGTCAGGAAATCGTCAGGGAAAAAGAGGCGCTGCAGGCGGCTCGTCCTGCCAAGGGTGTCAGAGGTCCAGCCAGAACGGTGTCAGAAGAGGGTGGTCTTTCTGCTTTCATGAATAAATACCTGACCTTTACCCGTGTTGCGATTGTCAACGTGGTGGTGCTGTTCCTGATCCAGGGGCTTGCCATGTATGTCAGCAACAGTGACTCTGCATCGCTGGAGCTGATTGCGAAGGTTGAGGATGTGAAGGCTTCCAGTATCGCAACGCTGATTCTGCTGATCTGGGGTGTCGGTCTGAGAACATTCTACTGGTGGCGTGAATCCAAGGGACGCACTGAATGGAAGGAAAATTACTGGAAACAGCTGCTGACCTGGCTCTGCTGCCTGATTTTCACCATCATTTTCTCGCTTTATCTGTTGCTTCGCGCAGTACCAACTGCTTGATGGCTCGGCAACCAACAAACAAAAAGGACGGTGTTTCAACCGTCCTTTTTGTTTGTTCAGCTTCTAATAGAATCAGTTTTCCTGATAGACGTAATCACCATTGCGTGGGGTTTTACGGACTGGTTCATCGTAATCATCACTGCGCTGGCCTCTGCGATGACGAGGTGCATCATCAACCACATAGTCATCTGGTGGAGGGGTGGTGGAGTGTGGAGGAGGACCATAGCTGGAGCGGTTCATGCCTTCCTGATTACGGTATTTACCAGAGAAAGGGACATCGTGACCTTTCGCATACATACACTGGGTATAGGCGTTGTCATATTTGACCTGTGCATCGCGGCGTGCCTCACCACTTGCGCCTGCACCGCCCAGGGTGCCCAGGATCAGGCCTGCACCTGCGCCGACTGCGGCACTTCTGCCGTGGCCATGGTCAAGTGCTGCGCCAGCCAGCGCACCGACTGCAGCGGTGACAGCCGCATTCTTGAGAGTGGTCATTGACTGGGAGTTGTCTGGATCGCCTGCGCGTTCTTCCGCATAGTCACGGCAGGTTTCATCGTCTGCCTTGAACTGTTCAAAGGTGGAGTCTTTGCCAGGCATGACGTTGACGGTTGGGCCGGTTGGCACAGAGGTGCATGCCGTCATCATGAGTGGGGCAAGCAGTAAAAGATATTTTGCTTTCTTGAACATTTTTTCTCTCCTTCGATTCTTATATCAGGCAGATTTCATCCAATCTTTTCTGGTCCATTACTGCGGTGCGTCGATTGGGAATGGGCGGACTTTAACCCATCTGGATTCGCACTTCGCAACGTATGGGTAATAACCCTGAGGGTTATTGCAGTAGTACCAGTACTGAGGATTGTTGCTGGCCTCGCCGTCATGCTTGTTCGCATAGTATACAGGTTGCGCCGGTTGCTGAACAATGACAGTTGAGTGGTACGATGGGTATGGATCATACCAAGGCCCCCAGTACGATGGTCCTGATGACAGGAAGATACCATAGGATCCATGCCAGCGGTGTCCGCCATGATGATGGCGTGGTGGCGGTGGTCTGTGATGCCCGCCACCATGGAAACCGCCGCCTCCACGATGTCCACCGCCGTGAAAGCCGCCACCATGGCCGCCATGTCCTTTTGCAAATGCCGGTGCGGAAACAGCACCAGCCAGACCTGCGGCAACCAGTATTGCCAGTAATTTTTTCAAGGTCTGTTTCATGTCATTCTCCTGTTTCGATGCCATCCATAGATAGGCATATCTATTGCTTATGCTGTCATAAGCTGTTTATGACATTCTATTATCAGTAGAAATAAAACAGGGGAGTTAAATTTGTAACATTTGTTTAACTTTTTTAAGCGTATGATGCTGTATTGCGATAGATGGTTTCAATTTGTGAGGCGGCGGCATAACGATATGGCGGATTTGAGGGGTTGATTCCAATGGACAATGCACATTGGTTTCTTTTGACAGGTGGCCTGTTACTGGCAATCGGGATTTCTTCGTCAATCCTGAGGCGCCTGCCTGTGTCTTCATCCATCTTGTATCTGGCTGTTGGGGTCATAGTGGGTCCTATGGTATTGAATCTTTTCCATTTCAATCCATTGAAACAGTCGGTGCTGCTGGAGGCGTTGACCGAGGTGGCGGCGTTGCTGTCCCTGTTCTCGGCAGGGGTGAAGATGCCAGTTCCTGTAACAATCAGGCATTGGAAAGCCCCGATTCTGTTGGCATCCCTGTCTATGGTGGTCAGTGTCGGGCTGACGACATTGTTTGGCTATTATGTTCTGCGTCTGCCTTTGGGGGCTGCTGTGCTGCTGGGGGCAATCATCGCCCCCACCGATCCTGTGCTGGCGACAGATGTCCAGAGCAGACGGCCTGGTGATTCCGATAAGCTGCGGTTCACCTTGACCTGTGAGGCGGGGATGAACGATGGGAGTGCTTTCCCGTTTGTGATTCTGGGTCTAGGCTTGCTGGC
>CAZHQM010000051.1:0-10513 GCA_964534155.1 uncultured Oxalobacter sp. | reverse complement strand
CTCAAGGCTGCAGGTCAGAATGTCCGCGAAACCCAGCCGATTCTGGAAATCAATCCAAACCATCCGCGGGTTCAGCGTCTCAAATATGAGACTGCTGGTTTCGATGACTGGACAAACCTGCTGTTTGGACAGGCAGTTCTGGCAGAAGGCGGTGCACTCGCAGATCCTGCTGAATATGTCCGCCTGATGAACAAGCTGTTGTTGGATAAATAATCAACTGATTCAGACAAGTTGATGCCGAAAGGACGGGGTGGCAGAAATGCCATCCCGTTTCGTTTTATGCATTAAGATAGTGCAGACAGATTAAAGAGAATTTGTTATGAAAATCGAAAAAGCCAACGCATCTGATTTAGCTGAAATACTCGCATTGCAGCATCTTGCCTATCAGAGTGAGGCAAGACTGTTCAGCAATCAGGATATCCCTCCGCTCAGGCAGACCATTGAGGATTTGACTGGGGAATACCAGAAATCCGGTGTGGAGTTCTGGAAAGTACAGAGTCAGGGGAGAATTATCGGGTCAGTCCGTACGGAGAGGGTGAAGGATACTGTTTTCATTGGAAAACTGATGGTGCTTCCAGATTGCCAGAAACAGGGCATTGGCTCACAGATGATGAAAATGCTGGAGCAGGTGCATTCCCGTTGTCGAATGGAGCTGTTCACCAGTACACGCAGTCTTTCAAATATCCGTCTTTATGAGAAACTTGGATATCAGAAATTCCGTGAGCAGAAGGTCAATGAAGAGCTGACACTGGTTTTCATGGAGAAAATGGCTGACTGAAAAATATGGGAATAATATTCTTTGAATATATTAAAAAGCCCGACAGGGGAGGCTGTCGGGCGTTAAATGGTTCAGCCGGGAGAACTGAACCAAGAGGGTAATTAGCGGTGATAAGCAGATTCGCCGTGAGAAGTCTTGTCCAGACCTTCTTCTTCCTCATCCGCAGTAGGACGCAGCCCCCAGACCTTGTCGATGATGAAGTATGCAGCAACAGATACCACTGCAGACCAGACACCACTGACAATCACACTCTTGAACTGGATCCAGATCTGTTCAGCCATGGAGAAGTCAGTGCCCTGACCTCCCAGACAGGTGTTGACGAACACACCGGTCAGAAGCGCACCAACGATACCACCGACACCGTGAACACCGAATGCATCCAGAGCATCGTCAACTTTCAGCATTCTCTTCAGACCGGTAACACCCCACAGACAGACCGCACCAGCAATCAGACCCATCACAATCGCACCCATTGGACCAGCGAAACCTGCTGCTGGGGTGATGACAACCAGACCGGCAACCGCACCAGAAGCCGCACCCAGCATACCAGGTTTGCCACGGGTGAAGGTTTCACAGATTGCCCAAGAGAGAGCCGCTGCAGAAGCTGCACAGACAGTGTTGACGAATGCCAGACCAGCCAGACCGTTTGCAGAACCAGCAGAGCCAGCGTTGAAACCGAACCAACCAATCCACAGGAGAGATGCACCAACCATAGTCAAAGTCAGGGAGTGAGGCATCATCTGAACACGGCCGAAACCTTTACGTTTGCCAACCCAGTATGCACCGATCAGACCTGCAACCGCAGCATTGATGTGGACAACAGTACCGCCAGCAAAGTCAATCGCACCATCTTCCTGCAGGAAACCGCCGCCCCAGACCATATGTGCCTGTGGAACATAGCTGAAAGTGAACCAGATAGCGATGAAAGCCATGACTGCACCGAATTTGATACGTTCTGCAAAGCCACCGATCAGCAATGTTGCGGTGATGCAGGCGAAAGAGCCCTGGAAAGCCACCCAGGTATATTCAGGAATTGTTGGCAGGACAGTTGAGAGCGTATCAATCGTGATGCCTCTCATGAAAACCTTTTCTGCAGTACCGATGAAAGCGCCATCACCGGTGAAAGCAAAAGAATAACCATAGAGGAACCAGAGAACCGTAACCAATGCAAATGCCATGAAGGTCTGCATCAATATAGACAGCATGTTCTTCGCACGGACCAGACCGCCGTAGAACAGACCGATACCAGGCGCGGTCATCAAAAGAACCAGAAGCGTAGAAGTCAGCATCCATGCGTTATCGCCGGTATCCAGTGCAGGTGCCGCTTCTTCTGCAAAAGCCAGACTGCTCATGCCTAGGCCAAGAAGGCCAATCAGTAATGTACTTAATCTTTTCATGATACTTCCCCCAACTTAAAGTGCTTCATCACCAGATTCACCCGTACGGATACGGACAGCCTGTTCCAGATCGACAACAAAAATCTTGCCGTCACCGATCTTGCCAGTAGTTGCAGCCTTCGCAATTGTTTCAACAACGGTTTCCAGCACATCATCGGCAACAGCGACTTCAAGTTTGACCTTAGGAAGGAAATCGACAACATATTCAGCACCGCGGTAAAGCTCGGTGTGACCTTTCTGGCGTCCGAACCCGCGGACGTCGGTAACTGTCATCCCCTGAATGCCGATGGCTGCCAGGGACTCTCTGACCTCATCAAGTTTGAACGGTTTGATGACCGCACTGATCAGTTTCATGGTTTTCTCCTTCCCGTCACTGGCTCTCATGAAAAACGAACCAGACTGACTTCATTCACATAGACAAATTTTTTGTTTTCCAACTGTCGACCAAAACAGCTGGTCCCATTTCTTGATTGATTTCTGCTGTAACCCATTCACAGCAGCGACAAAGTACGGGTATGCAAAGTGCGTGCCAGTTTTTTGCGGGAGGAAAATGAGTGATTTTTAAGAATCAGCCACGATTGGTTAAATATTTAGTGGGATGAAATGCACAAAAATAGTGCGTAACAGGGAGGTCTTGAAATATCTGCACGCAATCTGTGCGGATTTTTGATGGTGGTGCCACGATGGCGAGAAAACACGGGATTTTTGTGCAAAGGATGTCTGATACAGACTTTTAAAGTCGGCAGTATCAGGGAAGTTGCAATAATCTTCAAAAGCCTGTTTACAGGAAAAAAGAAAGTGCTATAATTACATTCTCGTTGGGTTGTTAGCTCAGTTGGTAGAGCTGCGGACTCTTAATCCGTAGGTCGTGGGTTCGAGCCCCTCACAACCCACCAACGAATTCCAAGGCGCCAGACTTATCAAGTCTGGCGTTTTTCTTTTGTGCTGTCAGGAAAGATGGAGCTGCCCCAAAAAAGAGGTGTAGTCCTCATTTCTGGCTCAGTGCCTATCCCATATTGTCCCTAAAACTCGACAAATGCCAAATGGTGGATTGACCTGAGTCATAAAGTGTCTGGCATGATTTATGAATAGTATTTACAGGCGGGTATTCCGCAGTATAATTTTCTGAGAACAATTTCATATACACTGGCTCTGATCATGAATTACTCCGATAGAATCCTGAATACACCTCCTTCTTTTGTCCGTGAAATCCTGAAAGTCTTGGGCGATCCAGAAATCATTTCCTTTGCTGGCGGTCTGCCTAATCCGATTTCTTTCCCGATTCCTGCTATGCAGGAGGCGATTGATGGTGCGATTCAGAAATACGGAAGCAAAGTGTTCCAGTATTCCACCACTGAAGGGCTTGTTCCACTGAAAGAAACCATTGCAGCCCGTTATAAAAAGCGCTTTGGTCTGGAATTCTCTCCAGATGATATCCTGTTGACCAATGGTTCTCAGCAGGCACTCGATCTGATTGGCAAGGTCCTGCTGAATAAAGGTGACCAGGTGCTGATCGAAGAACCTGGTTATCTGGGGGCAATTCAGGCATTTGCCCTGTTTGAACCGGAATTCCTTTCTGTTCCTCTGGAAAATGACGGTATCAACGTTGAGAAACTGGAAGAAACCTTGAAGAAAAACAAGGTCAAGGTAATGTATACCGTGCCTAACTTCCAGAACCCAACCGGTCTGACTTATTCCTTGGAAAAACGCAAGGCAGTCCGCGAAGTGCTGGCGAAATATGATGTCCTGCTGATTGAGGATGACCCATATGGCGAACTGCGTTTCCAAGGTGAATCCCTGCCATATATCGGTGCGGGTTATCTGGATGAACAGAGTGTTCTGATGGGGTCTTTCTCCAAGACTGTGACTCCAGGCATGCGACTGGGTTATGTTGTGACCAAGAACAAAGAGCTGATGCGTTATCTGGTCACCGCTAAACAGGGGTCTGACCTGCATACCAATGTCTTTGCCCAGTATGCAATCAATGAATACCTGATCAACAATTCTTACGAAGACCATATCAAGAAGATTGTTGATCTCTATGGCCGTCAGGCATCTTGTATGCTGGCTGCGATGGATGAATATTTCCCTAAATATGTCAGCTATACCCGTCCTGAAGGCGGGATGTTCATGTGGGTGACCATGGAAAAGGGCCGCTCCGCAATGGAACTCTTCAACAAGGCGATGGAAAAGAAAGTGGCGTTTGTTCCGGGTAACCCATTCTATCTTGGCGCACCGGACGTCAATACTTTCCGTCTGAACTATACGAATGCGACCGAAGAGATTATTCGGGAAGGTATCAAGCGTTTGGGTAGCTGCCTGTAATAAATCATGGTTTGATAGGCGAAAAAAGCACGGAAAACCCCGTGCTTTTTTCTATTCGTGGATAGGGTACGGTAAAATAATATATTCTTCATTTTTGAGGTCACCATCATGCAAGCAGAAAGCTCCTTCAAACGTCTGACAGATCTGGTGGAAAAAGGCGAAGTCAAGGGAAAACGCGTTTTTATCCGTTCAGATTTGAATGTTCCTCGTGATGCCGATGGAAATATTACGGAAGATACCCGTATCCGCGCATCGATCCCAGCAATTCAGGCTGCACTCAGTGGCGGTGCGGCAGTTATGGTCACTTCCCATCTGGGACGTCCGAAAGAAGGTGTTTTCTCTGAGACAGAATCCCTGAGCAAGGTTGCAATCCGTATGGGTGAACTGCTCGGTCAGCCTGTTGAACTTGTCCGCGACTGGACTGACGGTGTCAATGTTCAGCCAGGGCAGGTTGTCCTGCTTGAAAATGCCCGCTTCAATGTCGGCGAAAAGAAAAACAGTGAAGATCTTTCCAGAAAGATCGCAGCTCTTTGCGATATTTACGTGAATGATGCTTTTGGTACAGCTCATCGTGCTGAAGCTACCACCCATGGTGCGGCACAGTTTGCAGGTATTGCCTGCGCAGGTCCTCTGATGGCTGCTGAACTGGATGCGCTGCAGCAGGCAACAGCAACCCCAAATCGTCCAATGCTGGCAATCGTTGGTGGCGCTAAGGTTTCTGGCAAACTTGAAGTGCTGAAGAAACTGTCAGACAAGGTTGATAATCTGATTATCGGTGGTGGTATTGCGAATACCTTCCTGCTGGCGGCTGGTCTGCCTGTCGGTAAATCTCTGGTTGAGGAAGATCTGGTAGAGGAAGCAAAAACCATCATGGCAATCATGAAAGAGCGCGGCGCTTCTGTTCCTCTGCCGGTCGATGTTGTCTGTGCAAAAGAATTTGCGGCAAGTGCACCAGCTTCTATCAAGAAAGTATCTGATGTTGAGGCAGATGACATGATTCTGGATATCGGTCCTGAGACTTCTGCCCAGTATGCCCAGATTATTGCGAATGCAGGGACAGTTGTCTGGAATGGTCCTGTCGGCGTTTTCGAATTTGATCAGTTTGAAAGTGGCACCAAGGCTGTCTCACAGGCAATCGCTGACTCCAAGGCATTCTCGCTGGCAGGGGGCGGTGACACCCTTGCGGCAATTGCAAAATACAATATCGGTGAAAAAGTCGGATATATCTCCACAGGTGGTGGTGCTTTCCTCGAATTCCTGGAAGGAAAAATTCTGCCAGCAGTTGGAATTCTGATGCAGCGTGCTAATTCATAAAATCTAGGAGAAACAGATGTCTATCGTATCTATGCGTCAGTTGTTGGACCATGCTGCTGAGAATGGCTATGGTCTGCCAGCATTCAATGTGAACAATCTTGAACAGGTCCGTGCCATCATGGCTGCGGCATCTGAGGTCAATTCCCCAGTCATCATGCAGGCTTCTGCTGGTGCAAGACGCTATGCTGGTGAAGCATTCCTGCGTCATCTGATTGAGGCCGCTGTTGAGGCATATCCAGATATTCCAGTTGTTATGCATCAGGATCACGGTCAGTCTCCAGCTGTCTGTATGGCTGCAATCCGTTCTGGCTTCAGCTCTGTGATGATGGATGGTTCCCTGATGGCTGATGGCAAGACTCCTGCAACCTATGATTACAATGTTGCAGTGTCTAAAGAGGTTGTCAGTTTCTCCCATGCAATCGGTGTGACTGTTGAAGCTGAACTGGGCGTTCTGGGCTCTCTGGAAACCATGAAAGCGGATAAGGAAGATGGCATCGGTGCAGAAGGCACAATGACCCGTGAACAGCTGTTGACCGATGTTGAACAGGCTGCTGACTTCGTCAAGGAAACCCAGTGTGATGCGCTGGCAATTGCAATCGGTACCTCTCACGGTGCTTACAAGTTCACCCGTAAGCCAACCGGTGACATTCTGGCTCTGGACCGCCTGAAAGAAATCCATGCGCGCCTGCCAAATACCCATCTGGTTATGCATGGTTCTTCCTCTGTCCCACAGGAACTGCTGGCGATTATCCGTGAATATGGTGGTGATATCCGTGAAACCTATGGCGTGCCTGTTGAAGAACTGCAGGAAAGTATCCGCCATGGTGTCCGCAAGATCAACATTGATACCGATATCCGTCTCTCCATGACTGCGGCAATCCGCCGTTATATGGCGCAGAATCCTTCTCACTTCGATCCTCGCCAGTACAACAAGGAGGCACAGGAAGAAGCGAAGAAACTGTGTATGGCCCGCTATATTGCGTTCGGCAGCGCAGGTCAGGCATCCAAGATTAAACCAGTGCCAATGGAAAAAATGGCAGAAAGATACAAAAAAGGCGAACTGTCACAGATTGTGAAATAATCGTCTGGATATACCACAGGATACAGGTGCGCCGGATTGGTCGCACCTGTCGTGCTTTGTGGAATCATGAAAGATAGGTAAAAAATGGCAGAAAAGAAAGAAAAGAAACTGGTCGGTATCGTGATGGGTTCTACATCCGACTGGGATATCATGAAAGAAGCGGCTAAGATCTGCCGCGATTTTGAGATTCCATACGAAACACAGGCGCTGTCCGCTCACCGGACCCCTGAGGAACTGGAAAACTGGATCAAGGAAATGGAAGCACAGGGCTGCAAGGCGATTGTTGCCGGTGCAGGTGGTGCAGCGCATCTGGCAGGTGTTGTCGCATCCAAGACCATTCTGCCGGTTTATGGTGTTCCTATTCCTTCCAAATATATGAAAGGTATGGATTCCCTGCTGTCAACAGTCATGATGCCAAAGGGTATTCCTGTTTCAACATTGGCAATCGGTGAGGCTGGCGCGGCAAATGCGGCACTGGCAGTGATTGCTGTCCTTGCACTGACAGATGACAAGATTAAGGATAAACTGATTGCATTCCGGGCAAAACAGTCTGAGAAAGTCAGAAATGCTGTCTTGCCTGAACTCGACTAATGGAGAAAAGAATTATGGCTGGATTAATGAAAACCAACATCAAGTCACTGCCATTCCTGCATAGCGGGAAAGTTCGTGATATCTATGCCGTTGGTGACGACAAGATGCTCGTTGTGCAGACTGACCGTCTGTCCGCATTCGATGTCATCATGGAAGATCCAATTCCTGAAAAAGGCAAGATCCTGACAGCAATGTCCAACTTCTGGTTCAAGAAGTTTGGTGACCTGATGCCTAACCATATGACCGACATCGATCCAGAAACTCTGGTTGCACCAGAAGAGCGTGATCAGGTCCGTGGCCGTGCCATCGTTGTCAAGAAATTCAAACCACTGCCAATCGAAGCGATTGTCCGTGGTTATATCATCGGTACTGGCTGGAAGGATTATCAGAAAACCGGTGCAGTCTGCGGTATCAAACTGCCAGAAGGTCTGAAAGAAGCCCAGAAACTGCCAGAAGTGATTTTCACCCCATCCACCAAGGCAGAAATCGGTGATCATGACGAAAATATCTCATTTGAAAAAATGAAAGAAATCGTTGGTGCAGATGTTGCGGAAAAAGTCCGTGATCTGGCTGTGACCTTGTATAAGGCTGCAGCAGATTATGCGGCGACTAAAGGCATCATCATTGCGGATACCAAGTTTGAGTTTGGTCTGGATGATGAAGGCAAGGTTCATCTGATTGATGAAATCCTGACTCCTGATTCTTCCCGTTTCTGGCCTGCAGCAAGCTATGAAGTTGGCATGTCTCCACCATCTTTTGACAAGCAGTATGTGCGCGATTGGCTTTCTTCCCAGCCATGGAACAAGAAGGCTCCTGCACCTCGTCTGCCAGAAGATGTTTCCGCACGTACGACTGAAAAATACAGCGAAGCGCTGCGTCTGTTGACCGAATGACATCATTGTCAAGAACAGCAATAGAAAATATCGCCACCGCCGCCCAGATGCTTGAATCTGGGCTGTTGGTGGCGTTTCCAACTGAGACAGTCTATGGGCTGGGTGCAGATGCTGAAAACCCAGATGCTGTACAGAAGATCTTTTCGTTGAAAGGGCGTCCATCAGACCGTCCTTTGAGTATCAATATTGCTGTTGATTCAGATTATTCCTATTGGGCTGCAGATATTCCTGAAATAGCCCAGAAACTGATTGCAGCCTTCTGGCCGGGACCATTGACTTTGGTTCTGGAAAAAAGCAGTCATGTTCCAGAAACAATATCCCGAGGAAAAAATTCCGTTGCGTTGAGATGTCCATCTCATCCTATGGCGATTGCTTTGCTGAAAGCATTCAAGAAAGGTCAGGGGGGGATTGCGGCGCCGTCTGCCAATAAATCCGGTCATATCAGCCCAACCACAGCGCAGCATGTCAGGGATGAATTTGGCTTTGATGAGCGCCTTGGGATGATTCTGGATGGTGGTTCCTGTGATTTTGGTATCGAATCAACTATACTGGATCTGACAGAGTTGGATGCTGGTCGTCCTCGGATTCTGCGCCCTGGTGCTGTATCTGCTGAGCAGATTGCCACTATGACGGGTATTTATCCTGTTGAGGTCATATCCTCTCATGCGGAGGATATACAGAGTCCTGACAGGCATTATGCACCTCAGAAGCCGGCTTTAATGGTGTCCCAAGATGAAATTCTGAAGAGTCTTGTGGCAGGGGGGATGCAGAAAGTTGCTGTGCTGTTCCATTCCAAGAATATGGCAGACAATCCGGTAAGAGAGATTCCCTCTGTAGAAATGATCGCTATGCCGGATACGCCTGCGGGGTACTCTCAGAGACTGTATGCAATGCTTCATGAGTTGGATAACAGGAGTGATATAGCACTGATACTGATTGAGTCTGTGCCTTCTTCAGAGGAATGGCGGGCAGTCCATGATCGGTTGTCTGGTGTGACGGAAGCAGGGCAGAAGAATAAAGCGAGAATATTATGATGATTCTGACTGCTGGTTTTTCATCACATTGAAAATAAAAAAGCCTGATTCCGAAATCAGGCTTTTTTGCTGAATGAACAGGATTATTTTTCGTAGATGTATTTTCTGTTCCAACCGTGTGCTGGGAAGCGTTTGCCGGCTTTGGTGCAGAGAACCTGGAAGAGACCAATGCGGTCGTATTCAAATGCATAGGAACAGCCTGCCAGATAAACGCGCCAGATACGGTAACGTTTTTCATCTGTCAGTGTCTTGATCTTGTCTGTGGCCTTTTCAAAGTTTTCTGCCCAGATACCACAGGTCTTTGCATAGTGTACACGCAGGTTTTCAACATCAAGTGCTTCAAGACCTGCTTCCTGCATATTCTGGAGAACCAGCCCAATATGAGGCAGTTCACCATTAGGGAAGACATATTTCTCGATGAATTCGCCACCAGCAACAGGTGCTGCGCCACTACCTGGGTCAGTGGTTGTAATACCGTGGTTCATTGCAAGACCATCGTCAGTCAGCAGTTTCTGGATGATGGAGAAGTACTCAACCATATGGCGGAGACCAACATGTTCGAACATACCGACACTGGTGATGCGGTCAAAAGTGCCGGTCACATCGCGGTAGTCCTGGATACGGATGTCTACCCGGTCTTCCAGTCCTTTTTCTTTCACACGCTGTTTTGCCAGCTCATACTGGTTCTTGGAGAGTGTGATACCGACAACTTTTGCGCCGAACTGTTCAGCAGCACGGATTGCCAGAGCACCCCAGCCACAGCCAATATCGAGGAGACGGTCGCCTGGTCGGACCTGGATTTTAGTCAGGATGTGGTCAATTTTCTTGATCTGTGCAGTAGCGAGGTCATCGTTTTCGTTTTCGAAGTAAGCACAGGAATAGACCATGTTTGGATCCAGCCACTGCTGGTAGAACTCATTGGAGACATCGTAGTGGTAACCAATGGATTCTGAGTCAATTTTCCGATTATGGAAGCCACCGAAATAATGGCGGAATTTAGCTGCTGTGGTGGAAGCAGGAGACTCAAACATACCTGCCAGTTCATTCGCCATGTCCACAACATCCAACAGGGAACCGTCTACATCAATCTTACCCTCAAC
>CAZHQM010000050.1:0-10691 GCA_964534155.1 uncultured Oxalobacter sp. | reverse complement strand
ACCATGAACCTTACTTTTAGGTCCATGGATTCCTCCCCCTCAATGGGCCTCTCCCCAGCTCTTGCCTGAGCCGACTTCGGCAATCAGCGGCACATCGAGTTTTGCTGCTCCTGCCATGAGTTCTGGCAGGCGTTTCCGCACGATTGCCAGTTCGTTTTCAGGAACCTCCAGTATCAGTTCATCGTGTACCTGCATGATGAGTTTGGATTTGAGCTGTTCCTGTTCGAGCCAGTTCTGCACGGCAATCATCGCGAGTTTGATGATGTCTGCCGCAGTGCCCTGCATCGGCGCGTTGATTGCGGCGCGTTCGGCTGCCTGACGGCGAGGTCCGCCTGATTTGATTTCAGGGAGCCAGAGACGTCTGCCGAAGACAGTTTCCACGTAGCCTTTCTCGATTGCCTGCAGGCGGGTGTTTTCCATGTACTGGGCAACGCCTGGGTACTGCTGGAAGTAGCGGTCGATGTAGTTCTGCGCATCAGCACGACCGATGCCAAGGTTGGAGGCGAGACCGAATGCGCTCATGCCATAAATCAGCCCGAAGTTGATGGTCTTGGCGTAGCGACGCTGGTCGCTGGTGACTTCAAGCGGGGTGATGCCGAAGATCTCGGATGCTGTTGCACGGTGGATGTCTTCTCCCTGATGGAAGGCTTCCAACAGGTGCCCATCGCCTGAAAGGTGCGCCATGATGCGGAGCTCGATCTGGGAGTAGTCGGCTGAGACAATGACATGCCCCTCCGGTGCGATGAATGCCTCGCGGATTTTCCTGCCTTCTTCTGTGCGGATTGGGATGTTCTGCAGATTCGGATCATTGGATGCCAGACGCCCTGTCACAGCAACTGCCTGTGCATAATTGGTATGGACACGCCCTGTCGCAGGGTTGACCATGTTCGGCAGTTTGTCGGTGTAGGTGGATTTGAGTTTTGCCATACTCCGATAATCGAGGACGATTTTTGGCAATGGGTAGTCGAGAGACAGTTTCTCGAGCACCTCTTCATTGGTGGATGGCGCACCAGATGGGGTTTTCTTGACCACAGGCAGCTTGAGCTCATCGAAAAGGATAGCCCCCAGCTGTTTTGGCGAATTCATGTTGAATGTCTTGCCAGCAATCTCATATGCCTTCTGGGTGAGGTCTTCCATGGTCTCGCCGAGGGCGGTGGACTGCTCGAGCAGTTTCCGGACATCGATGAGGACGCCATTCCGTTCCATTTTCTGCAGGACAGACAGAACAGGCATTTCTATCTGGGTATAGACCATCTGCATTTTTTCATGGTGGCTGAATTCCGGCCACATTTTCTGATGGAGCTGCAGGGTGACATCGGCATCTTCAGCGGCATATTTTGTGGCGGTTTCGATTTCAACCTGTTCGAAACCGATCTTGGAGGCGCCTTTCCCGCAGACTTCTTCATAGGTGATGGTTTTGTGTCCAAGCAGGCGTTCTGCAAGGGTATCCATGTCGTGCCGGCGATGGGACTCAAGGACATAAGACTGGAGCATGGTGTCATGCTGGATGCCCAGCATCTGGATGCCGTAGTTGGCAAAGATGTGGGTGTCGTATTTCAGGTTCTGCCCGACTTTCTTATGGTCTGGGTTCTCAAGCCATGGCTTGAGTTTCGCCAGTACCTGACTGCAGGCGAGCTGCTGCTCACCGAGGATCTCATGACCGACAGGGATGTATGCCGCCTCCCCTGCTTTGACTGAGAGTGAGATGCCAACCAGTCTCGCGGTCATGGCATCGAGGGATGTCGTTTCAGTGTCGATGGCGGTGAGTTCGGCATCGGTGATGCGCTGGAGCCATCTGTCGAGCTGTTCTTCAGTCTGGACGGTTTCATAGTCGCCTGCACTGTTGAAACCTGTGTTGTCATCACCGAACATGTCGGTCTGCAGGTCAGCGGCTGGTTTAGGCTTTGCTGGTTTCTTCTGGGTGCTGGCGGTCTCGAATGGCTCGTCCTCTGCGGCAAGTTCTTTGAGCATGGTTCGGAAACCGTAGCGGGCAAACGCTTCCTTGAGCCCTTCGACATCCCTGTCCTGTTTCTTCAGGGTAGTCTCAATGCTTTCGACATAGGCGCTGAGGTCGCTGTTGGACTGGATGGTGACCAGATGGCGCGCCTTTGGCAGCCAGTCGAGGGATTCCCGCAGGTTGTTGCCGACAACACCCTTGATGCTTTCTGCATTCTGAATGACTCCATCGAGGGTATCGTATTGGGTGAGCCATTTGACGGCGGTTTTCGGACCGACCTTGGTGACACCCGGGATGTTGTCTGAGTTGTCACCGATCAGGGAGAGATAGTCGATGATTCTTTCAGGTGGTACACCGAATTTCCTGATGACACCTTCCCTGTCCATGACTTCGTTGTTCATGGTGTTGATCAGAGTAATCTGGTCATCAACAAGCTGCGCCATATCCTTGTCGCCTGTTGCGACAACAACCTTGAAGCCTTTTTCGCGTGCGGTGACTGCGAGTGTACCGATGACATCGTCTGCCTCGATGCCTTCAACAGAGAGCAGCTGCCAGCCATGCATCTTGACCAGTTCCTGGATGGGAGTTATCTGGCTGGCAAGGTCTTCTGGCATAGGTGGGCGGTTCGCCTTGTATTCCGGGTAAAAATCGTGCCGGAACGTTTTGCCTTTCGCATCGAATATACAGGCGACGTATGCTGTGGGATAATCTTTCTCAAGGCGGTGAAGCATGTTCATAAAGCCATAGATTGCCCCTGTTGGTTCGCCTGCCGAATTCCGCAGGTCTGGCAATGCGTGATATGCACGGTAAAGATAGTTTGACCCATCAATCAATAACAGGAATTTGCTCATATGACAGAAGTGACTGAAAACAAAAAAAAGGTAACACTGCTGGATGATGTCAAGGACATGGAATATGCGACTGTGCTTAAGGCACAGGAGTCCTGGACCATGTTCTCCATTATGTCAGAATTTGTGGAGACTACCGAAAAACTTTCTGAGGTTCAGGCTGCAGTGACCATCTTCGGTTCTGCCCGTATCAGACCAGGCAATCCTTATTATGACAAGTGCGTGGAGATGGCACGTAAGTTATCTGATGCTGGGTTTGCTGTTTTTTCAGGTGGCGGTCCTGGCATTATGGAAGCGGCGAACAGAGGGGCTTTTGAAGGGGCTTCGCCTTCTGTCGGCCTGAATATCGAGCTGCCGTTTGAGCAGGCTTCTAACCCGTGGCAGAATGTTACTGTGAATTACCGTCATTTCTTCGCCCGCAAGACCGGTCTGATCAAATATGCGAATGCGTTTATCTGCTTCCCAGGTGGCTACGGTACCCTGGATGAGATGAGTGAGGTGCTGACACTGGTCCAGACCAACAAGGTGCGCCAGTTCCCGATCATCCTGTTCGGCGGGAAGTTCTGGCAGGGCTTCATGGACTGGAGTATCAATACCCTGCTGGAAGAAGGTATGGTCAGTGAGAAGGATGTCCATCTGATGACGGTGACGGATGATGTGGATTTCGCACTGAATCACATTATTTCTTACTACAAGGACCGGAATATCATGATGACTTCAGCAGAAAGACTGAAGATGATGTATCTGTGATTCTGTTCTGTTTGTTAAAATAAAATTTTCACCTGCTGGACTTTGATTATGCGATTTCGAGGTTATCTCAAGTATGCTTTTGCTGTGGCGTCTTTTGCCGTCATGGCGGGTGTTTCTGCGCAGGAGGTTTCAGCAGGTGTCGATGCAGAGATCCTGGATGAAACGGATGAACCTGCCATCACTATCCGTAGACCGGACATCAACGCTGAGATCGTAGAGCGTCGCGATGGCGGAATGGTTGAGGAAATCAAGGTGACCAGCGGTCCAAGCACTTATTATCTGTATCCAAATGGTCAGCACGGTGTGCCGGATTCCTTTGAAAGCAGTGTGGTCAGACCTGCCATGTGGCGGGTAGGTACTTTCGATGTCACCGAGAAGGCGAAGAAAGCCGGTGAAGAGGATGATCCGATGAGTGCGGATGCACAGCCGCCATCTGGAGAGTGATTGACGCTAACGTTTCGACAGTCTTTTTATCATGGCAGTTTTTACACCAGTCACCGTGCAGGACCTGAAACCCCTGCTTGCGGATTTTCCATTAGCTCCTGTCACTGCTGTCAGGGGTATCAGCTCAGGCATTGAAAACAGCAATTTCTTTGTGACAACCGAGGATAGTGAGTATGTACTTACTATCTTTGAAAAGCTTACCCATGAAGAGCTGCCTTTTTATCTGAACCTGATGAAACATCTGGCTGACCGGGGTGTGAAAGTACCTGCTCCGATTGCTGACAATGCGGGTAATATCCTCCATACCCTGCATGGAAAACCTGCCTGTCTGGTGACAAAGCTGGTGGGTGACTGGGTGCCTGAACCGAAGCCTGTGCACTGCGCTGAGGTCGGTGCGATGATGGCGAAGATGCATGTTGCCGGGCAGGATTATTCTGGTGACCAGCCGAACCCTCGTGGGATGGCATGGTGGATTGAGACCGTGCCACAGGTCGTGCCTTATATCCCTGCGGATGCCGCAGAACTGCTGAAGGCAGAGCTGGCTTATCAGCAGGCGTTCCAGCAGTCTCCTGTTTATAGCCGTCTGTTCAAGGGACCTGTACATGCGGATCTGTTCCGCAACAATGTGATGTTTGACGGTGAGACGCTGTCAGGCTTCTTTGATTTCTATTTTGCCGGTGTTGATACATGGCTGTTTGATGTGGCTGTGGGCATCAATGACTGGTGTATCAATCTGGAGACCGGGGTGTTGGATATGGCGCGTGTCCGTGCCTATCTGGATGCCTATCATGCGGTGCGTCCGTTTACGCAGGATGAGGTGGATGCATGGCAGGCAACCCTGCGGAGTGCGGCACTGCGTTTCTGGATTTCACGCCTTTACGATTTCTATATGCCACGCGAGGCTGAGATGCTGACGCCGCACGATCCTAAACATTTCGAGCGTATCTTGAAACTGCGTATCAATGAATCCGCTCCTGCTTTGATTGTATGAACAGACTGTCTGCACGATATGGTATACAGTGGGTCAGACACGGATTTGCGTTGTTCCGCGCCCGCCCTTTCTTCCTGACGAATCTGCTGTTTCTCTATATGCTGGTGGTGATTTTCTCCAGCATGATTCCTTTTATCGGTCAGTTTATACCGATTTTCACCGCTTCGATTTTCTCTTTCCTGTTCATGACAGCGACTGTGAAACTGGAGCGGAATGAACCGCTGACCATCACGGGATTGTTCAAGGTGCTGAACCGTGAATCGTTTTTCCGCCTGATGGCACTGGGTAGCTGCTATGCCCTCTTCGGTATGATTGCAGCGGGTATCTCAACCTTTATCGATAAGGGGCAGCTGTTCGCGCTGTTGATTGCGAAGGATGAGAGTGTGTTTGCCCAGGCGGACTGGAACCGCATCGGGCTTTCTGCCGGTCTGATCCTGGCGGTTTATATCCCATTCTTCATGGGTACCTGGTTTGCAGGTCCGTTGATTGGCTGGCGCCAGATGACGCTGGGCAAAGCGATTTTCTACAGTTTCTTTTCAGTTGCCCAGGCATGGCGTGCCTTCCTGGCTTATGTCATTTCGTGGGTGCTGATCGGCGTGGGTTTCCCAATGTTTGTCGGGATGATTGTCGGTCCGCTGGCAGGTGGTTTTCTCGGTAGTTTAATCCTGTATGTCCTGTCGGTTGGTCTGACGACGATTATGTATTGTTCCTTTTATCCGACTTACCGCGAAATTTTTGGAATTCCGATTACAAATCCTGAGGAATTCTGATTCAAAACGGTTAGAATGCCACCTAATCCGATTTAATTTTTCTTTTATTTCACTCACATATAGGAGTCTGGAATGAGTGATCTTGACCCAACACTGAAAGCAGGGATTCTGGCTGAAGCCCTGCCTTATATCCGTAAATTCCATGGTAAGACAATTGTCATCAAATACGGTGGCAATGCGATGACTGATGAGAAACTGAAACATGGTTTTGCGCGTGATGTGATTCTGCTGAAACTGGTCGGCATGAATCCTGTTGTTGTCCATGGCGGTGGTCCTCAGATTGACAAGGCACTGAGCAAGATCGGTAAGAGCGGCAACTTCATTCAGGGTATGCGTGTGACCGATGATGAAACCATGGAAGTGGTTGAATGGGTGCTCGGTGGTGAGGTTCAGCAGGATATCGTTATGCTGATCAACCATTACGGTGGTCAGGCTGTCGGTCTGACCGGTAAGGATGGTGGTCTGATCCGTGCTGAGAAGATGCAGATTCCTAACAAGGAAAAACCAGGCGAATTCATCGATATCGGCTTTGTCGGTCAGATCAAGTCCATCAATCCACAGGTTATCCGTGCACTCCAGCAGGGCGGTAATTTCATCCCTGTCATTTCCCCTATCGGTTTCAGCGATGATGGTCAGGCTTACAACATCAATGCCGATCTGGTCGCTGGCAAGATTGCTGAGATCCTGCGTGCTGAAAAACTGATCATGATGACCAATATCTCTGGTGTCATGGACAAGGACAACAATCTGCTGACTGACCTGACAACCCATCAGATCGATGCACTGTTTGAAGACGGCACCATCTCTGGCGGTATGCTGCCGAAGATCGGTTCTGCGCTGGATGCAGCGAAGTCTGGTGTGAACTCTGTCCATATCATCGATGGACGTATCGAGCACTCCCTGCTGTTGGAAGTCCTGACCGATCAGCCATTCGGCACGATGATCCGTTCTCACTGATATTGTTGATTTCTCAGCAGAAAGGCAGTCTTCGGACTGCCTTTTTGTATACGATAATAAACTCTATCCTATCCGTTCAATGATGACATGGAGTTAAGATGAAACGACTGAACAAGTGTATTGCTGCCCTGCTCCTAGGTGGCCTGTGTGCTTCGGCTCATGCTGGTAAATTTGCCTTGAACAATGTTCTTTCGGGGGGGTACTACGATGGTAAATGGCTGAGCACTTCCCAACTGCATGGACAGTATTGGCTGTGGGGCGGTGAAGACCTTGAGTTCTGGGGACCTAATGGAAAGCATGGTGATGGCTGTGCGACTGCTATTGAACAGGACCATCCTGATGAAGAACATCCAGGGCATAAGTCAGTCATAGATGCACCGACGTTTATGATTCAGACAGTCAACCAGCAGTCATACGCTTATCCGTCGCATCTGTTGTCCGTGCTCAATCCACAGTGGAATGTGATGCCAAGAAGGGCAGCTTCAATGCCTGCCAACAATAGCCAGTACAAGGCATTGGTGGCGGATTTTCTGGCAGGGCGTGGTTTGCCGAGTGATGGTGTTAAGCTGACCCGCATCGACAGGATTGATCTGGATGGCAATGGCACAGATGAGGTTGTGATTGTCGGCAGTGCGCATGGTGGCAAGGTGCCTTTTGCATTGCTGCGTCAGATTCAGGTGCAGTATGTGGCAACATCTGTGCTGTCTGAGCCTGAGCATGGTAAGGTCGAGGATATCTATTATGCAGACCTGAGTGGTGACGGCAGAATGGAAGTCATCATTGGTTCCAAGACTGCCAAGAAATATCGTCAGGCGGTTTATACCATCAAGAGCGGCGATACCGATAGAGTGATTGAGAATATCTGGCGGTTTAACTGATAATCAACTTTCAGCGCAAAATGGCGGCTTATGCCGCCATTTTGTTTTGGAAGAGGGCATTATTTTGACGGGAATTGTCTCCCATATTTTTTCATCAGTTTCTGGAAGAAGCTGACATAGGACTGTCCATTGTCATCCCAGTATTTTGCCGGCTGGACGCTTTCGTCACCGACCGCCTCGGCGCGAAGCCATGTGCGGTCTTCATAAGTCATTTCCCATTTAAATTTATGATCGCCTTTCTCTGGCTGATTCAGTTGGTAGCCACTCAGGTTTTTCAGGTCACTTCCACCGATAAAGGCTTTCAGTTCGGATGTCTCCTCTTTGGTGATTTTTTCAGTGAAGACGGTTTTCTCAGCATTGTCTGCACTGTGTTCAAAGTATGCCTGTCTTCTCTGATCAAATTCAACATAACCGATCTGATAGCGTCCTTCTGGGAAAGACTCAACAGGGTGGAAATTTGTGAATTTGAGGTTGAACCGGTTCATTGTGTCAGCCGGCGGTACTGAGCCAGGGACTTTCTTCCCGCTTTTTGCGACCAGTTCACTGAAGAAGTTGCTGAATTCCTGTCTTGGCAGGTAAGTGTTCGGTGATACTGATGCCCCGCCTTCTGCGCCTGCGGTGATGGTTTCTTCCGAGTCGTATTTCACCTTCAAGGAGAAGGAATTGCCAAGGGCTGAATTACGCTTGTAGAAGCCATTCAGCTGGGCGACCTTATATTCGTCGATGATTTCCTGCAGTCTGATAAGTGCGGATTTATCCGTGATACCTTCTGCCTTGAAGGTCTGCATGCCAGGTGTCTAGGAGCAGGATACCTTGAATTCGGCCTGTTCGCCTTTGCTGTCAAGGTTGAAGCGGCATGCGTTAAAGGTAGGGAAGCCTTCAAAATTCCATCGTTTCTACATAGAATGAAAACGATGTGATGTTCTTCGACTGAATCGTTTTCGCTGCATTCTTATTGGTGTAGTCAGTTGTACCACCACAGGGTGTTGGTTCTTTCGCACCACAAGACGTAAAGCAGCATGCGGCAGCTGCCGAGGCAATGATGGAAACAAGTGTTTTCTTGGCGTCAGTCATATCTCCTCCCATGTTTCGATGGATGTCTTGTTTTATTCCTGCTCTACTGATTTTAATGTATTGGAAGGCTTTGTATAGCCTGATGGCATGAAAAAAGGCAACCCGGAGGTTGCCTTTTCAGATAGATCACTCTGTTGGTGATGATCAGTGCGTACGACGGCGGTTCTGCAGTTTCTTGATCAGAGCCAACTGTGCGATTGCCTGAGCGATTTCTGCCTGTGCTTTCGCATAGTCGATCTTGGACTGTTTGTTGAGCAATGCATCTTCTGCCAGTTTCTTGGCTTCTTCTGCCTTTGCTTCATCCAGATCGTCTGCACGGATAGCGGTGTCAGCCAATACGGTAATTGCTTTAGGCTGTACTTCGAGTACACCACCTGCTACAAACACGTATTCTTCATCGGTTTTGCCCGGAACCTTGATGCGGACTGCACCTGGTTTGATACGGGTAACCAATGGCAAGTGCTGTGGGTAGATACCCAGTTCACCTGCTTCGCCTGGCAACACGACGAACTCAGCTTCACCAGAAAAAATCTGCTCTTCCGCAGATACGACTTCTACATGTAAAGTGTTTGCCATGGATGAACCTTTTTAGTTGTCAGACCGATTATAAGAACTCACTGCATGGATGCCGAGGCATCCATGCGGTTACGTCATTACATACGTTCTGCCTTTTCAATAGCTTCTTCGATGGTACCAACCATGTAGAATGCCTGTTCTGGCAGGTGATCCAGTTCACCGGAGCAGATCATCTGGAAGCCACGGATGGTGTCTTTCAGAGCAACGTACTTACCTGGGGAACCGGTAAACACTTCAGCGACGTGGAATGGCTGGGACAGGAAACGCTGGATCTTACGTGCGCGGGCAACAACCAGTTTGTCTTCTGGTGCCAGTTCGTCCATACCCAGAATCGCAATAATGTCGCGGAGTTCTTTATAGCGCTGCAGGATACCCTGAACCTGACGTGCGATGCCGTAGTGTTCGTCACCGACAACGTGTGGGTCCAGCTGACGGGAAGTGGAATCCAGTGGGTCAATTGCAGGATAGATACCCAGAGCTGCAATGTCACGGGAAAGCACGACGGTGGAGTCCAAGTGCGCGAAAGTAGTCGCAGGAGATGGGTCAGTCAAGTCATCGGCTGGGACATAAACCGCCTGAATGGAGGTAATGGAGCCGGTGGTGGTTGATGTGATTCGTTCCTGCAGACGACCCATTTCTTCTGCCAGGGTAGGCTGATAACCCACCGCAGATGGCATACGACCCAGCAGTGCGGACACTTCGGTACCTGCCAGGGTGAAACGGTAGATGTTATCAACGAAGAACAGGACGTCACGACCTTCGTCACGGAAAGATTCCGCAATAGTCAGACCAGTCAGTGCAACACGCAGACGGTTGCCTGGAGGTTCATTCATCTGACCATAGACCATCGCAACTTTGTCCAGGACGTTGGATTCTTCCATTTCGTGATAGAAGTCGTTACCTTCACGGGTACGTTCACCAACACCTGCGAACACGGACAGACCGGAGTGTTCTTTCGCGATGTTGTTGATCAGTTCCATCATGTTAACGGTCTTACCAACACCTGCACCGCCGAACAGACCGACCTTACCACCCTTAGCGAATGGGCAGATCAAGTCAATGACCTTAATACCGGTTTCCAGCAGTTCCTGAGAAGGTGCCAGTTCCATGTATTCTGGTGCTTTACGGTGGATGGAAGAGCGAACGTCGGTAGCGATTGGACCAGCTTCGTCGATTGGTTCGCCCAGAACGTTCATAATACGGCCGAGGGTAGCTTCGCCAACTGGAACTGAAATAGGTGCGCCGGTGTTGGTCACCGTCATACCACGTTTCAGACCATCGGAAGAACCCAGAACGATGGTACGGACAACGCCGCCACCAATCTGCTGCTGGACTTCCAAAGTGAGGTCACCCATTTTAAGCGCATCGTACACTTTTGGCAGTTCTCCTGGTGGAAAACGCACGTCAACAACCGCGCCGATACACTGAACGATTTTGCCTTCTGCC
>CAZHQM010000049.1:0-10724 GCA_964534155.1 uncultured Oxalobacter sp. | reverse complement strand
CCTTGATGATTTGCAGCTCATTTTTTCTAACGTCTGCTCCGATTTCGAAGCTGAACTCGTCGAATTCGACGGCGAAGACGATCATGTTCATCTGCTTGTGACTTATCCACCAAAAGTCTCTATCTCCCGTCTGGTCAATAGTCTCAAGGGCGTTTCTTCAAGACTTATCCGCAAAAAACGCTATCCTTCCATTCAGAAAAAATTGTGGGGTACTTCCTTATGGTCTCCATCCTATTTCGCTGGTAGTTGCGGCGGCGCACCTATTTCTATCATCCGACAGTATATCGAACAACAGAATACTCCCCTTTAGGACAGCTTCGCTGTCCGCTCCTTATATCTCCGCCCTAAAGGGCGTAGTTTACGGAGCTTTTTGATAAACTCTGGACTGACCTTGCTTGGGAAGATTATCTGTTCTGGCAGGCTCAGGACAAGAAACGCCTCAAGCGTATTCATGCTTTAATCAAGGATATTGAACGAGGCGCAAAAAACGGGGCTCCGCATGATGGCATTGGAAAATCTGAACCGTTGAAACACGAATTCCAAGGTTTCTGGAGCAGACGCATTGATGATGAGCATCGGCTGATTTACCAGATTAACGGAGAGAATCTGGAAATCATTTCATGCAGAACACACTACGAGCCACATTAAACAGACTTACGCTAAGAGGGGAGCCTGATAGCTCCCCTTTTTTATTGCCTATATCAGCGGATTCTCATTCATTTTCGAAGAGTTTTCGATATTCTCCATAGCCTTCTGCCTCAAGCCGGTCATATGGAATGAAGCGCAGGGCTGCTGAGTTGATGCAGTAACGGAGCCCTCCTGTTTCGACAGGACCATCGTTGAAGACATGGCCGAGGTGTGAGTCTGCCTGTGCGCTCCTGACTTCGGTGCGGACCATGCCATGGGTATGGTCTGTTTTCTCGGTCAGGGTGTCTTCTGCAATGGGTTTGCTGAACGCAGGCCAGCCACAGCCGGAGTTGAATTTGTCGGCTGATGTGAAGAGTGGTTCTCCGCTGACGACATCCACATAGAGTCCTTTTTCAAAGAACTGGTCATATTCGCCTGTGTAAGGGGCTTCTGTGCCGGCATGCTGGGTGACATGATAGGCAAGGTCACCGATACGCTGGCGCAGGGCGGTTTCTTCAGGATCAGGCTCTGGCTGTTTCTGGCTGGCGTTGAATGCCGCGAGCTGGAAGAAGATCGGCGGAATATGGCAGTAGCCACCAGGGTTCTTGTCGAGGTATTTCTGGTGGTGGGTTTCTGCGGCATAGAAGTTGCCGATCGGCGCGATTTCGACGGCAATCGGATGCCCTGCCTGCTGCGCGACATGGTTGCAGATGGCATGGATGGTATCCAGCTGGCTTGGGTCGGTGTAGTAGATGCCTGTGCGGTACTGCACGCCGACATCATTGCCCTGCCTGTTGACTGAGAACGGGTCGATGATGAGGAAGTAGTACTCAAGGAGCTGGTTGAGACTGATCCTGGTTTCGTCGTAGTCGATGCGGACAGCTTCAGCATGACCACTGCCATCGCAGACCTGTTCATAGGTTGCGGTCTGGGTTGGGCCGTTTGCATAGCCTGTCTGGGTGGCGGTGACGCCATCGAACTGGTCGAAGAATTTCTGGACACCCCAGAAGCAGCCGCCTGCGAGGTAGATGGTTTTCATATGTAATCCTTTCTGGATGTTTTTGTTTAAGTTGGGGCTTACGCAGTGGTTTTCAAGGCAGGTGGACCTTGGTTACAGGTATCCACCTGAAGAATTCACTGATGTACCCCTGTCTGGTCTCCGATGTTGACTTCTGCCTGAAAGAGACAAAAAAGCGAAGTGTTTTCAGGCACTTCGCTTTTTCTTGTCTGATTTCTCGGCTTCAGTTTTCAAAGGTCGGTACCGGTTCCACCAGCTGTAATGGCTGGCTGTTTTTTCTGCTCCAGTTGCGGTGTGCCTTGAGAATGAGACTGCTGCAGAGAGCAGTCGAGAGTGTGAGCATCAGGGCGCAGATACCCTGTGCCAAGAGACCTCCTCCAGCAACGGTCTGGGTGATGGTGCTGAGGTATCCACTCTGGGCGACTGCTCCGCAGATGCAGCAGTGGATGAAGGCAACAGCGATGACGATGCCGTTTCTCATGGCTTTTGCGGACCAGGTGTTTGGTCTGATGGTGGTCATGGCGGTTTCCTTTCGTTGGCTTAGTTGAGAACAATTTTCATTTATATTAAAGAGAATGATAATTATTCTTATTTACAAAAGCAAGTGTTTTCTGCGGTAGAAACAAAAAAAATGGACGAGGCATAAGACACGTCCATTTTTCAGCAGTTGGGGGTTTCTGCTCTTATTTCTTTTCTGCCTGCAGATCAGCGATGAATCGGTCGATCTTGGCTTTGTCGAGGTGCTGCATGACGACAATATGTGCCAGATTGCCACCAAATCGTGCATCGACATCAGGGGCAAGCTGGTATTTATCCATCATGGCTTCACTTGGGCGCTTGAAGAAGACGGTATTGGAGTATTTACCCAGCCATGCTGGCCAGCCCAGCTTGTCGAGGCTTTGTTTGAGGTATTGCGTAGTCTCCATCATCTTTTGGGTCTGTGCTGTGAAACCTTCTGTGCCGACTTCATTGATGATCCAATAGAATTTGAGTGGTGCCAATGCAGAACGCGAGCAGTTGATCATCGGCATGGAGCCATTGAGATAGGCAATGTTGAATGGTGTCTGTTTCTTGAGAACTTCTTTGGTGGTCAGGAAGAGTCCGCATGGTTCATCAATACCAAAGAATTTGTGTCCGCTGATGGCGATGGAGTCAAATTTCTGGATTTTGGCGTTCACCATGTTTTTACTGTCTGTGTATGGCAGGTAGCCACCAAACAGTGCCGCATCGACATGACGGTAGACCGCTGGACATTTTGCCGCATCAACAATCTTGTTGAGCTCTTCTATGTTGTCTACACCACCTTTAAAGGTTGTGCCCATAGAATAGACGATGAGCGCAGGACGGCTACTGTCGAGTGCCGCCTTGAGTGCTGATGGGATCATGGCGCCCATTCTGTCGGTTTCGATGAGCTTGAAGTCGATGTTCTGCAGATCGGCAAGGCGTTTGTTGGAGTAGTGTGATTCGGTGGAAACGTATAGGATCGGTTTCTTGCCTGTGGAGCGTTCAAGCATTTTGTAGCCGAAGTAGATGCCGTGGTTGTTGCCATCGGTACCGCTCATGGTGACGATGCCCCAGACGTTTTCTTTGGTAAAGCCATAGAGTGGTGCAAAGTGTTCGATGACTTCGCGCTCGATGTTCAGAACGCCTGCCTTGCCATGAGGATTGAATGGATCACCGGCATTATTGAGCAGCATGGTGCCAATTCCATTCTTGGTGTACCAATCGTAAAAGCCTGCAAGCTTGATGTCTTGATTGGCTGGATAACCCATGAAGGTTTCTTTCATCGGCTGCACATGCTTTACAACTTCATCCAGTTTTGCGTCTGGCATGCCTGCTGTGGCGACTGTACAGGAAAGGGTTAAAAGCGCAATGGCGCTCAAGTTACGGATAAAACGCATGGGGTTCATGGTATAGCTCCTTATGACAATATGTTTACTGCCTTAACTATAGCGTTTACGTCCACAAAAACAAAACTGTTTCGCAAAGCGCATTCAGCACCTTACTTGGAGAAGATACCGAAGATGCCCTTGAAGAGTTTCTGTGTCGCACTGGGGGCGGCTGTCGGAAGCTGGTCGCAGTGTGCTTTGGCGGTGTCTGCCGCATTTGCCCAGTAGGTGTATGAGGTGTCCTGATAGGTGAAGGTTATCTGGATGACTGGGAGCCAGATTGGGGTGGCATGGCAAGTGATGGTCTGGATGTGCCATTGCCAGTCTTTCTGGTTGTCACCTTCGGCAAAGCGCTTGATCTGGGTGGTGATGTAGTCTGCCAGCTGGGTGTTGCCACCATTTTCCAGTGCTGTGTTGATGTCAGCAAAAGGCTCTGTAATGCCCTGCCAGCAGTCAGCCTGTGGTGGCGTTGCGGCTTCTGCGGTGGCTGGCATCGGCATGTCGGCAAGGATGGTGCTGACAGGATCAGGAACCGCGACCGCCGGGATGTTGAGGGCATAGGTGTTGTTGTCGGTGCCTGAACGGCTTGCCCACATGAATTGCCCGTTCGCAGGCTGTCCGCAGCAGGAGATGTAGGGATAAAAGCCGAATTCTGCCTGCCAGTCTGCGGTGTATTCGCCTTGGATGTGCCAGCATGGGATGTAGTGGATGGCCTGCTGGGTTATCTGGAGCTGTCGGGTGAAGTCGGATGGCAGGCTGGGCTGTTTTGCCAGATAGTCGAGCAGTGCCTGCCTTGGCATGCCTTCGGTGAGGTTGACCGCCAAGGTAAGAATCTGGTCTGTGGTTTTGGGTTCCATCTGGGGGATGGTGTTGCCCTGCCCTGCTGTCATGCTGTGCTTATAACTGGTGCTAAAAATATTCTGAGCACTTTAGCATTGAAAGCTTTTTTTGCAAAAATCGGGAGGTTGAATTTGGTGTTTTTGTAAAAAATCGGGAGGTTGGATGCGTTTTCTGAGTCCTGTACGGGAACAGGTTGAGGGGCTTTGGATGGATTTCTGATGGTCTCGGTGACTCGGGTACAGCCTAAACAGCTGTACCCGGATTGGTTTTACTTCAGCTCAAGCTG
Organism: uncultured Oxalobacter sp.; assembly: GCA_964534155.1. Taxonomy (GTDB): domain Bacteria; phylum Pseudomonadota; class Gammaproteobacteria; order Burkholderiales; family Burkholderiaceae_D; genus Oxalobacter. The sequence continues at coordinate 6,064 of CAZHQM010000049.1, read as the reverse complement.
AGGGATATCGCCTTTTTCGAGCCTGATGCCCAGCTGTTTCTGAATTTCTGCGCCACAGGTGTCGGTTGTGCCATCATAATCGGTGTGGGATGAGCAGCGCACTTCAACGAAATTGTTGTCTTTAAAGCCCCTGATCTTCAGGTCATAGAAAGGTGATCTGGTTACGGCAGAATAGAAATAGCCTTTGATGTATTCGTATTGGTTGCCGGCTTTCGTGATGAACCTGCTGTCCATCCTGACTGAGTTGGCGATGGTTTCAGGTGTTTCCTGTTTTGCGAGGTGAGCCGCTTTGGTGAGGTTGGCATTCAATGCGTTGCCATCCCGATGGGTCGAGTAGCCCTGGTAGGTCTTGTAGATGGCATCGACCCATCTGTTTTTCACATCAGCTCTTGATGCGGTCAGGTATTCATCGCCCAGTTTGTTGAAGATGGCTGGATTGAGTTTGCCATTGGCAGGAATCTTTTCACTGTCAACATGGATTTCCGTTCTTTTCTTGGCGAGGTCTGAACTGCTTGGACCGCTTTTTCCGCAACCGGTAACGGATACTGCCAGCAGAACCGCCGCGGCGGCTGTAACAAGTTTCTTCATAAAATCATCTCCTGTTCCAATGGGGGGGGGAATTCCTGCAGAATCTTTTTATATTGCCTGATATCAAACGGGCGACCAACCAAACCCGCATGGGCTTGTCTGCTGTCAGCTTTTCAGTTCAAGACGGTTTTTTGCAAAAATTGAGGAAATAACTGATTTTTATTGGTCTTATCAGTGAAAAAACACCCATAAACCCGCTTTTAGTAGTATGGTTCTAGGTTGATTTAATTTTGTTACTGGAGGATTTCTCATTATGTCATCTGCAGCTGCTCTGGTTCTGGGGCACATGAACCCTGATTCCGATGCTATTGTGTCTGCGATTGCTCTTGCACATCTCAATCAGGCACGTGGTCTGGCTTGTACCGCTGTTGCACAGGGTGCCCTTAACCCTGAAACCGAGTTTGTGCTGGGAAGCTTTGGTGTTTCTGCACCTGAAGTTGTTTCTGATGTCTCCGGCAAGGATCTGTGGCTGGTTGACTTCTCTGATCTGGCTCAGGGCCCTCAGGGCATGGACTCTGCAACTGTGCTGGGTATTGTCGATCACCACAAGCTGGGCGATGTCACGACTTCCAGCCCACTCGAAGCATGGATCTGGCCGGTCGGCTGTTCCTGTACTGTCCTGAAGAACATGTATGACTTCTACGGTGTCAGCATCCCTAAGGAAATTGCAGGCATCATGATGGGTGCAATCCTCTCTGATACTGTGATGTTCAAGTCCCCAACCACCACTGATCCTGACAAGAAGGCTGCCGCTGAGCTGGCCAAGATTGCCGGTGTGGACGATATGATGGCGTTTGCGATGGATATGTTCAAGGCTAAGAGCAGCCTCGCAGGTGCTACGATGAATGAACTGCTGCACCGTGATTACAAGGAATTTGTCATGGGTGGCAAGAAGATCGGTATCGGTGCACTGGAAGTTGTGGACCTGTCTCTGTTCGACAGTATCAAGGACGATCTGCAGAAGGCTGTTGAAGCAGAAAAGGCAGACGGCCGCCACACTGTGTTCCTGCTGCTGACCGATGTGCTGAATGGCAACTCCGAACTGCTGTTCTCTTCTGATGATCCTTCTATGATTGAACAGGCATTTGGTGTGAAACCAGAAGGCAACAAGGCCTGGCTGCCAGGTGTCATGAGCCGTAAGAAACAGGTTGTTCCTAATCTGGAAAAACTGCTGAAATAAGCTCAGGCACAGTAGATAGCAGAAACGGACGTGTTTTTAAGGCACGTCCGTTTTGTTTTTTGAGGTGTTGTTGGGGTTATGGCAGGAGCTGTTCACCTGTGAGCTGGCGGTAGCGTTCGGCGATGGTTGCCCGATCAGCCCCATGGGCGATGGCGTTCATTGCCTCTGCCTTAAGACCGGCATTGCTGCCTGCCGAAGTGTTTCGGGGGTATCGGGTGCGGTGGCGGGTGGTTCTGGTGGCTTGGGTGGCTCTGCCACCTGCCCTGCCCCTTTTGCTGACGGGAGCTCTTCTGGCTTTTTCTGCCTGTGCCTGATTGCGGGCTGCGGCAGTTCTGTCTTTGGCGAGCTGTGCATGTCGGGCTTCTGGATCGGCAGTGGAGAGTACACCAGTGATGGCATTGAGGATGGTGCCGTATTGCCCTTTGGTGTAAGGGGTTCTACCGTTCATGGATGCCTGTATCTGAGCGGTGCGGGTGAGCATTTCTCCAAAATCTGGTGGAGGGGCATCCTGGGCGGTCTGAATCGAGCCGGTGGGTGAGGTGGCATCGGACTGGGCATCTGCCAGCCCTGCTGTCTGGATGAGTTTCTGGAGGATCGCGGTGTTCTGGGCGGTCTTGATGCCCCGCATGAGGTTGTCACCATTGCTGAAATCGGCGGCGATGAGGTATTTCGCCATGGGATTGGGATTTTCACGGAGGGCATTGGCGACCTCGGCACGCCTAGCGGCGGCTTCGTTGAGGTCACGGGTGCGGGCTTCGTTGTATGCCTGGATGGCGGCTTGGGATTTTGCCCGCTGCTGTGCCTGTGCCTGCAGGTATGGCAGGAGTGCGATGCTTCTGACTGCGGAGGCGATGCCGTTTGCACCACTGCCGATGCCTGATAGGCCTGTACCGAGTCCTTTGAGGAAGTTGGTATCTGTCATGTGTGTTTTCTTTGTCTGGATCAGTAGAGGTTGCCAAGGAGTCCGAGGGTGGCATGCTGGTCGAGTGCGGTCGGGCTGAGAGTGGCTGTTTTCTGGAGCACAGCGTTGCCTGTGGCATTGCCTGCTGTACCAGCGGCACCGGTGATGCCTTGGGTTGCCGCCTTGGTGCCAAGCCCATTGAGTGCGCCTGTGATGCCCATGGCGGTGCCTGCGAGTCCGAGGATGTTACCGAGGGCATTCAGTCCGTTGCCTGACTGTGCCGCCTGCTGGATGTTGTAGTTGTCGATGGTGTTCTGTATCTGGGCGATGTTCTGGGCGGCACCGAGTTTCGAGGCGGCATCGGCATTGCGCCAGCTTTCGTTGAGTCTCAGCTGTTTGGCGCCATTGACACGCGCCATGAGATTGGCGAGGGTTGCGATGTCCTGCTGGACACGGGCATCTGATGCAGTTTTTGCCCGGGTGTAGTCGGTGGAGGTATCACCCTGCGTGGTTGCCCCCTGCTGGTTGATGGCACTGGCATCGAGTGCTGGAGTGGCATAGTTTTCCGCAAGGAGCCGGGTGATGTCGCTCTGCTCTGACTGGCGCTTTTCGGTGGCATAGTCTTTTGCCCTGTCGAGGGCGGTCTGGGCGGCGAGCTGCTGGTACTGCTGATGGTGTTTCAGGGCTTCATTCTGCGCAGCGGCGGTTCTATTGGCGGCTTTGGCTGAGCCTGCATAGGACATGCCAGCGCCTGCAAGCGAGGCAATGGCTCCTGCGATGGCAAGATCATCTATTCCGAACATGTTTTTCCTTTCTTTTCGTCGGGTTAGCTGTTTGAACCTGCATAGGTGTCGTTTGTACCGAGGTTGTATTGGCTGTATGGGTTGTAGAGCTGGCTGGCAAGGGTCGGGCTGGCTGTGCCTGCCAGTTTGTTGGCGAGGTAGAGCTGTGCCATGTCATTGAAGTAGTTGCCGATGGTGGCGGCTCCACGTTCGCCGAGGGCGGCTGATGCGTTTGATGCCAGCTGGCTGGTTGCCATGTTGGCGGCAGAGCCTGAATCGATGCCTGATTCAGCCAACCCGATGAGGGTCTGCTTGGCGGTTTCGTCTGCGCTTTTAAGGTTGGCGGCGGCCTCCTGCCCTCTTGCCTGGGCATCGACCAGCCCCTGGTTGTAGCGGGTCTGGAGGTCTGCATTGGCATCGATGTCGGCACTGCCACCGATGAGCCCGTTTCGGGCAAGTCCGAAGCGGTTGTTGCGTTCGGCTTCGGAGTAGTTCTGGTCGAGGGTGTTCTTATTGAGGTCAAAGACGGCGCTCTGCTGTTCTTTGTAGAGGTTCTGGCGGTCTGACTGGTTGAAGATGCTGTTGATGGCGTCGATGGCGGCGTTCATCTTGGCGATGCGCTGCTGTTCGAGTTTGACTGCTTTGTTGGAGCCGCCTTTGCCTTTGTGGTAGCGGCGTGTGCCATCTGGCTGATAGCCATTGAAACGGTTGGGGATGATCATGTGTTTTCCTTTCGTGGGTTATGGGTTGAGGTCAAGGCGAAGGTTGCGGTAGATAGTCTTGAAGCCGTAGCGGTGATGGATGCGTTCCATGCCCCGGGAGACCATGCATTCAATCCAATCAGCACCGTTCTGTCTGCACCACTTAGCGAATGGGGGCAGGAACTGTGTCATGAACCGGTGGAGGTTGCGCCCGCCCATGGCAAGGACATTGACGCCTTTTCTGCCTGATGGGTAGCTGGCTGTCTCGAAGGCGATTGCCATGACAGGGGTGTCTGTATGGTCGGTGGCGATGCCGATGGTGTAGTGCCCTGCTTCTGCCATGTCTTTGATGTTCTGGAGGGTGTATTCACCGTGAACTGCCTTGGCGATGACTTTTGCGAAAAGCGGTTCGACCTGCTGCCAGTGGTGGCTGACCTGATGGGGTTTGAGGAATGTGAGGTGCATTACATGACTCCGAGGTTGTCGTAGTAGATGGAGATGGCATCGAGCCTGAATGGCTGGTCGGTAAGATTCCGGAAACGGAAGGAGAATTCTGTACCGACGCATTCGAGGGGGATGAGCCCGCCGCCATAGGTGTTGCCGATGATGCGGATCTCGTCTGTGAACCAGTTGTTGCTGCAGGCATCAGGGCTGACAGCAAGGTAACATTCGCCTTCCATGGCGAGGTCGATGGCGGTGATGCGCTTGAGGGTGCCGGGTGATTTGAAGTTCATCCAGGGTATCTGGATGGTGACTTCATAGGGTTCGCCATTGTCGGTGTAATTGTCTTCATCAAGGCGGTAGATGTCATTGCCGCTGCGGATGTAGAGAGCGCCTTCGAGTTCTGCCCAGTTGTCAACGGTGATGGGAAGTTCATAGCGGCTCCATGCGGCAATCTTGGCAGTTCGGCTGATGGCATAGACAAAGATCTGTCTGCCGATGGCGCACATGTATTTGCCTGTGCCGTAGAAGTAGGTTGCCTTGGGCTGTTCGCCATTACGGTTGCGGATGGCGGGTCTGACAAGGTCATCGATGGGAGAGCCGATATCCACATCGGAGAGCTTGGAGATGAGCTGGAGGGTGGTGATGGAACGGAAGCCATAGTCGGAGAGGAAGTAGAGATCTCCTGATACGGTGGCAAGGCTCTGGAGGAAGGATGTACCAACATTCTCAACGGTTTCATCAAGGCTCATGGCTGTTGGGTCTGGGTCGATGGTCCAGATCTGGGCGCCATCACGCATGAGGACGACGAGTTTGCCCTGATAGATGCCGAGTGCGTTTGCCTCACGGGCACCCCGGCTGTTGAGCCCTGTCGGGAGGTATCCGGCATCGTCTGATGCTGTCCAGTTGGTGCAGTCTGCGGTCTTGGAGTAGCGGACGGTGTCGCCTGCCGGGTTGACGGCGAAGATCTTGGATTTGGCTTTGATGCAGGCACGGGTGTGCGGGCAGTTGGCATCAGTGATTTCGGTGATGCTTCGGGTGTCGAGGTAGTGATGTCGGCAGGTGGCGTGGGTGCCTGTGCCGTGGATGGCGGCGACATAGAGACAGCCATTGAACATGTCCACGAAGGTGATGTCACTGAGGGTCTTGTCGGTGAGGGCTGTGCTGAGCGTGAGCGGGTTGGCTTTGAAGCGTTTGTCAGCATGGGTGATGGTGGCGCCACAGTAGAAGGTGTTGAGGACACCGTTGGCGGCGAAAAGCCCTTTGGTGCCCTTTTCGAGGGTGGCGATCCTGGTGAGACCGGGACGCTTTTCAGTGGCGAGACCAGTGGTGACATGAGCATTCTTCATTTCGATAAGGCGGTTTGCATCTGAAACTGCGTTGCCTTTGCGGTGATCGATGCCGAGGTCGAATCGGTTGAAGGTGATGACGGACATTTCTGTTTGGTTTCAGTTGGTTATCTTATGTATGC
>CAZHQM010000048.1:0-10939 GCA_964534155.1 uncultured Oxalobacter sp. | reverse complement strand
AAAAATAAACAAGCCGTTCTCGGCGAGATTGTTGCGACAATCCAAAAGGAACAATCGTTTACCAGATGGAAGAATTGTCTCCTGGTCACATCGAATACCTGATTCCTGAAAAAGTCCGTAAATCAGTTCTGCACAAATCAGCAGAGAACAGCCTTTGACATTGGGTTAAGGGCGTTCAGGTAGCTGGATTTTGGCGGCTTTCTGTTTGATATCCTCTGTGATGGTCCACATATAGACGGTCTTTGGACCAACTTTCTCAATCTTTTCTGCTGGCCATTCTGGTCCCATATCTGATTCATTTGAAACAACACGGGTGCCGACCTTCAGCTGTTTCCATAGAATAGGTCTAAGCTCATAGTTGATCTGTTGTGGCAGATAAAGCGCAACAACAGTCGCATCAGAAAAATCAACCTTATAGAAATCGCCGACCTTGAACTGGACAAGATGTTCAACCTTGGTGGCTTTTGCATTTGCATTGGCTTCATCGATACGTTTAGGATTCAGGTCAACCCCAACCCCATGTGCGCCATATATCTGGGCTGCGGCAATAACAATGCGTCCATCACCACATCCCAAGTCGTACACAACATCGTTTTTGTTGACATCGGCAGTCTTCAGCATTCCTTTGACAGTTTCTGGCCAGGTTGTGATAAAGCCTGCGTCAAGCTTTGGACCTGTGACTTCATCAATGCCATACATACTTCTGCCAAAGAAGATAAACAGGACATGGACAAGAACAGCAACTCCAATAACGACAAGTGCTGTTTTCCATTTACGTTTTTTCAATTCCATGATGCTTGCTGTTAAGACTGTGATGTTTTAGGGGATTTTTCTGATTTTTTTGTCAAAAGTCTGATTATCCATAGAAGAATCAGTCCAATCAAGAGGATGCCGACACCAAACCATGCCGCATTGATTCCACCTAACGACTGGTTATAGACATATGACAGACTGGACCAGAGCATATAGGTACAGGTCAGGCAGAAAATAATCGGTAATATCGGATAAAGTGGCACCTTGAAAGCATCAGAAGCCCTCGGTTGTTTACGTAAGATAAAGAGTGCAATACCTGTTAGCAGGAAAAACAGCCAGAATACCGGTGCAGTGAATTCCACCATCGTATTGAATCCACCACCAGTCAAGGCACCAAGAACCACCAAGACAATCGATGCAATACATTGAGTCCAGAGCGCATTGACAGGGGTGTTCCGTTCTGGATGCCATTTTCCTAATTTGCTGAGAACCTGCCAGTCCTGTCCCATCGCATAACTCGAACGTGCCCCAACAATAATTGTGGCATTGATTGATGTTACTGTTGAGACTGCAACCATTAAGGACAGGATTTTCTCAGCTGCATCACCAAAGACAAGATTGGCAAGGTCTGCCGCAACAGCACGGGATGAAGCTAAACCTTCAAAGCCCAGACATGACCAATATGCCCATGTTACAGCCAGATAGAGCAGGGTGATGGCAGATAGGGAAAGAACAAGTGCCCGAACCATATTCTTACGGCTGTTTTCCAACTCTGCACTGATATAGGCTGCTTCGTTCCATCCTCCAAACGTCAGCAGGACAAACACCATTGCCATCCCAAAATTAGAAAGGCTGGTTGATTGGCTTTCTGCGGTCGATACGGCGGGCGTATGGTTGCCTGTCATGAACAGATAGAAGGCTCCGCCAACGATAAGAATCAGACTAGCCACCTGAATGCAGGTGAATAAAGTCTGAGCCTTCATACCTGTCTGGACATTTCGGATGTTTAGCCAAGAAAGAATCAGGATAATGAGCAGAGCGTACGTGAACGGTCCAGAAGGAATGCCGTTGATGCTCAGTGGAATCAGGCGTTCCATGTAATCACCGAAAACAAAGGCAAGCAATGCAATCGAGCCAGTGGTGATGACAGAAATCCTGGCCCAGCCGAACAGGAAACCAACGGATTTTCCATAGGCTCTTTCAATGAAATGGTAATCACCGCCGGCATGAGGAAAAGCAGTGGTCAATTCTGCATAGCATAAGGCTCCAACCAGTGAGATGATGCCTCCCAGAATCCATGCTATGAACATGTTGCCTGAATCACCCGACATCCCTGCAACGGCAGAGGGCGCCTTGAAAATCCCTGAACCAATAACCAATCCAACAATCAGGACAACAGCCTCTCCGAGCTTGAGAATCCGTTTAGGTTGATTGTTATCAGAAGAAGGTTTTGGCTGTACTGCTGTCATGTATCAGGAAATCAGGTATCAGATCAATAATGTCATTTTTTTCTGACGATATCCGCTATTTTATTGAAACTATATTAGGCACAGAAGATATTTACTGGTATTTTTTCATTTATTGGCAGATAAACGATTGCCTGCTGGCGATACGGCAAGGGTTGTATCGTAAAGATTGTTTTGATTGATAAGATTTGGAGAGAAAATGCGCCCAACTTTAGCCCCTGTGTTCAAGAAAACAGCAATGGCACTGTTGCTTTCAATTGGATTGTCTTCAAGTTTGATGGCAGCAGATGCTGATAAGCAGGCGGACAAGAGCCCAACGCCTGCTGTCGCAGCACCAGCGCGGTCAGGAGCACAGTCACCTGGATACTATCGGATGAAGGTTGGCACATACGAGGTCACTGCGTTGTTTGACGGTACCTTTGAATTTCATTCTGAACTTCTGAAAAATCTCGATCAGGAAGAAATCGACCGTCTGCTCGCACAGCACTATGGCAAGAAAATTCCAATCCAGTCTCCAATCAATGGTTATCTGATTCATACAGGAGACCATCTTGTCCTGATTGATGCTGGGGCAGGTAGACTGTTTCATCAAGACGGAAAGCCAGATATGCAGGGCAATCTTGTCGCAAATTTAAAGGCATCTGGTTATCGGCCAGAGCAGGTGGATACGATTGTTGTGACCCATCTCCATGGCGATCATACAGGGGGGCTGTCGGCTAATGGCAAAGCAGTCTTTCCAAAGGCGAAAGTCTATGCAAACAGGATTGATCATGAGTATTGGCTCTCTGAACAGACTGCGGCTGCGGCACCGGTTGAGCGTCAGATTTTCTTCACGATGGCAATGCAGTCAACACGTCCTTACCTGAATAATAATCAGTGGACACCAATTGAATCCGGTGAGGAGATTGTTCCTGGAATTAAAGCTGTTTCCGCTTTCGGCCATACACCAGGACATACCGCCTTTGAAATCACCTCTGAGGGCGAAAGGCTTTTGGTATGGGGAGACATTATTCATAGCCATGCTGTTCAGTTCTCTCATCCAGAAGTCTCCATTGAATACGATTCTGATACCGAAAAAGCAAAATCAACCAGAATGGAATTCCTGCAGAAAGTCGCTGAAGAAGATGAACTCGTTGCAGGAATGCATTTGCCATTTCCTGGCATCGGTCATGTCAGGATTGATGACTATGGCAAGTATCGCTGGATTCCTGTTGAGTATTCCTGGATGAAATGATCAAGAAGGCGCTGAAAGAATCCAGAGGTATTTTCTGATTTAAAGGTTGAAAGGGGAGAGAGTGTGTGATTCTCTCCCTTTTTCAATAGAGGCAAAGATACTGATGGAGTGGAATCATTGCCTGTTCTTCTGATAACATGGCTCTTTACGGAGGAATTATCTTGCAGAACAGAGAACAGCGTCAGTTAGAATTGGTTTGCCCGGCAGGAAGTCTGCCTGCATTGAAAATGGCGGTTGACCATGGTGCTGATACCGTCTATCTCGGTTTCAGGGATGCGACGAATGCAAGAAATTTCATGGGCTTGAATTTCAGCGAAAAAAGTCTGGAAGAAGGTGTTGCCTATGCCCATTCCCGCAATAGAAATGTGCTTCTTGCACTGAATACCTATCCTTTACCAGATACTGTTCCACTTTGGCAGAAGGCAGTCGATCGGGCTGCTGGGCTTAGCGTTGATGCGATGATTGTTGCCGACCCAGGGTTGATGCGTTATGCCAAAGAAAAACATCCAGGATTACGTCTCCATCTGTCTGTCCAGGGATCGGCAACCAACTACGATGCCATCAATTTTTACGCAAGAAAATTCCAGATTTCTCGGGTGGTTTTGCCCCGTGTGCTTTCGATAGAGCAGGTTGAGATGGTTGCTCAGAATACAGATGTTGAATTGGAGGTTTTTGGATTTGGTAGCCTCTGTGTCATGGTGGAAGGGCGGTGTGCACTATCTTCTTATGTGACAGGTGATGCGCCAAACAACAAGGGTGTATGCTCACCTGCAAAAGCCGTTAAATGGGTCCAGACCTCGTCTGGGCTGGAATCGCGATTGAATGGTGTGATGGTTGACCGTTATGGAGATGGTGAGAAATCCAGCTATCCAACCATCTGCAAGGGGCGTTATCAGGTGCTGGGGGAAAGCTACTATGCGATTGAGGAACCAGCCAGTCTGAATACATTGGAACTGTTGCCAAAACTGAAGGAAATCGGTGTATCTGCCATCAAGATTGAGGGGCGTCAGCGAAGTCCTGCATATACTGCGGCGGTGACAAAAGTCTGGCGCGAGGCATTGGATATCTGCAATGCTGATTCAGCACAGTATGCAGTGAAATCGGAATGGGTTTCGGCATTGGCAAAACAGTCTGAGGGGCAACAGCAGACCTTAGGTGCATACTACCGCTCTTGGAAATGATGGGAACAGAAAGGGCATTCAAGTGAAATTGGCATTAGGTCCCCTGCTGTATTATTGGTCTAAGGAAAAAGTCTTTGCCTTCTACAAAGAGATGGCGGGGCTTCCACTTGATATTATCTATCTGGGTGAAACTGTCTGCTCCAGAAGGCATGAATTAAGAGACGAAGATTGGTTTGAACTGTCAGATTTTCTCTCATCATCTGGTAAGGAAGTGGTTTTTTCCACGCAGGTATTGTTGGAATCTGGTGCTCATCTCAATGCCATGCATCGGATTGTTGAGAATCAGCGCTATGCAGTTGAGGCCAATGATATGGGAGCGGTTGGATTACTGGATGGTAATACGCCATTTGTCGCAGGACCTCATCTGAATCTGTATAACCCAGAAGCGTTGCAGATTGTTGCAGAACAGGGGGCAAAGCGGTGGGTAATGCCGTTTGAGATGAGTGGATGCAATCTCCAGAAAATGCTTGCAAGATTCCCAGACAATATGGAGTCTGAGGTTTTTGTTTATGGTCGTTTGCCTTTGGCATATTCCGCAAGGTGTTTCACAGCAAGATACCATAATCTCCAGAAGGACTCCTGCCAGTTCCGTTGTTTGGACTATCCAGATGGATTGCTGGTGAATACCCGAGAGGGGGAGCCATTCCTGAACTTTAATGGAATCCAGACCCAATCTGTCAGGATATATAATCTGATCAATGAGATTTCTCAGATGAAACTCATGGGAGTCAATGTAGTCCGTTTATCCCCTCAGTTTGAAAACATGGCAGGAATCATTGAATGCTTCAAAGAAGCCGTAGATGGGACTGCTGGTTCCGATACTGGAAAAATAACGGCTCTCATGAACGGACAGCCATGCAATGGATATTGGCATGGCAATCCAGGTATGGATTGGAAAGAATAAGAGAAAAACAATGAAACAGTACAGCATACCTAAACCTGTCGGTCAGATGATGTCTTTGTTGCCATCATGGCCTGGGTCTGTTTTATTCGTGTCCGTTCTCAATCCAATCCTGAAGGATAAATTGCCCAGTGATGTAACTGAGTTTATGCTTGGCAAACAGTTCAGGATTGCTGTTACCGATGCAGGCATGAATTTCAACTTTGTCTGGACAAAAGGGGGCTTTGTTCCTGCTTGGGGCAACAGTGAGCCTGATTTGACAATCTCTGCCAGTGCACAGGATTTTTATCTGCTGTCCAAACGGGAAGAAGATCCTGACACCCTGTTTTTCAGCCGCCGTCTTGTCATGGAAGGTGATACAGAACTCGGGCTGATGATCAAGAATACATTGGACTCGCTGGAGTTGAATGTATTTGAGTTGGTGAAATCCCTGCCGATTCTGAAGCTGCTTTCAACAATCTCTGGATTTCGTAAGGGTTAATTTAGATTTTCCTTTTCTTTTTCTGTCCTGCAGTAGAAGTCGTTTTTTTCTCCGTAGGCTTGTCATTCAGTAGTTTAATCATGGACTTGATTTGACTGACTCGACTGGTGAGATCTGGCATTTTCGCTGTAATTCGCAGTTTTTCTGGACCGTTGAATCGAATGTGCTTGTTTTTCTGAATCAGCTCAATAAGGCGAACAGCATCAATCGGTGCATTAGGCAGAAACTGGAGAATCAGTGCCTCAGTATGGGCATCAATGTTGTTGACGCCAATAGTTTTGGCTAACAGGCGGATGCGATGGGTTTCAACAAGCGCCTGTGCAGCCTCAGGCATCTTGCCGAAGCGGTCAATCAGCTCCTCCTGAAGATCATTGACCTGCTCCAAAGAGTCACAGTTGGCAAAACGTTTATATAAGGAAAGTCGCTCATTGACTCCAGGGCAGTAATCTGCAGGTAATAGTGCAGGCGTATGTAAATTGATTTCAGTTGTGGTGGTGAATGGTGCATCGAAGTCAGGCTCTTCCCCTCGTTTCATAGCGCGGATGGCCTCCTGCAGCATATCGGTATACATCTGGAAACCGATTTCAATCATTTCACCGGATTGTTCCTCACCGAGAACCTCCCCCGCACCTCTGATTTCAAGGTCATGCATAGCCAGGTAGAAACCACTGCCCAGTTCTTCCATCTGTCGAATAGCCTCGAGTCGACGCTGAGCCTGTTTGGAAAGGCTTTGTGTGTCATGGACTAACAGATAAGCATAAGCCTGATGATGAGAACGCCCGATGCGTCCACGTAATTGATGGAGCTGGGCAAGTCCGAATTTATCTGCCCGATGCATAATCATCGTATTAGCATTAGGAACGTCGATACCTGTCTCAATGATTGTTGTGCAAAGCAGGATATTGTAGCGATGCGCCACAAAGTCCTGCATGACCCTTTCCAGATCACGTTCATGCATCTGACCGTGAGCAACACCGATCCGGGCCTCAGGAATCAGTGTTTGCAGCATGATTTTCCGGTTTTCAATAGTCTCGACTTCATTGTGCAGGAAATAAACCTGTCCCCCACGTTTCAATTCACGGAGACAGGCCTCACGGATAACAGAGTCCTGTTCAGAGCGGACAAATGTCTTGATGGCAAGGCGTTTCTGTGGTGCTGTTGCGATAATGGAAAAGCTCCGTAGACCTTCAAGCGCCATTCCTAAAGTTCTTGGAATCGGAGTGGCTGTCAGGGTCAATACATCAACCTCAGAACGGATAGTTTTGAGGGCCTCCTTCTGACGGACTCCAAAACGGTGTTCCTCATCGATGATGATAAGACCCAAACGGCTGAAGGAAACATCTTTGGATAGAAGTTTATGCGTGCCGATGACGATATCAATAGCACCTGACTGCAGTCCTTTGATGGCTTCATTGACCTGTTTTTGTGTCCTGAACCGAGAGAGCTCTGCAATCTTGACTGGCCAGTCTGCGAAGCGGTCTCTGAAAGTCAGCGCATGCTGTTCTGCCAACAGGGTTGTTGGTGCCAGCAGGGCAACCTGTTTTCCACCCATAACGGCAACAAATGCAGCTCGAAGCGCGACTTCTGTTTTGCCAAATCCCACATCACCGCAGATAAGGCGGTCCATCGGTTGGTCAGAGGTCATATCTTCGATGACAGAAGCAATGGCTGCCGCCTGATCAGGGGTCTCATCAAAACCAAAACTGTCCGAGAAGGCTTCGTAATCATTCACTGATAATGGGAATGCGAAACCTTTCCGCATCGATCGTTTTGCGTAAAGATCCAACAATTCGGCGGCCGTGTCATGAACCTTTTGGGCTGCCTTCTGTTTTGCTTTTTCCCATTGTCCCGATCCTAGGGCATGTAATGGTGCATCCTCTGGAGAGGTACCTGCATATCTGGAGATAACATGCAGTTGGGCAACCGGGACATAAAGTTTTGCATCTCCCGCATACTGCAGATGGAGGAATTCAGTTTCTCCCTCGCCGAGATCCATGCTGATGAGCCCTCGATAGCGTCCGATACCGTGGTTTGCATGAACGACTGGATCACCGATTTTCAGCTCAGATAAGTCACGGACAATGGATTCAATATGAAAATCTGCCCGACCTGATTTTTGAGCGGTTCGACGGCCAGAATTGGCGTACAGTTCAGTTTCTGTGACAAGGGCAAGATCACCCAGCACATATCCTAAAGAGAATCCACGCTGTATCGGTGAAACACACAGCATGACAGGCTCATTGCTTTGGCTAAAGCTGTTGAAATCAGGACAGTCAACGGTATGCAGGTTGTATTCATTGAATAGCTGGAGCATCGTTTCTCGACGTCCTGGCGATTCTGCGCAAATCAGGATCCGTTTGTCTGATTTCTCAATATATTTCTTGATATTTGCCAGTGGATCATCTGCCCGACGATTGACCGAGACATCAGGCAGGCTCGAAGTCAGTTCTGATGGCTCATCGCCAGTTTGTAGAATCCAACGTGAAAAAGGTTTGACAAGAACAAAAAAGTCTTCTTCCGTCAAAAACAGGCTTTCGGGTGGCAGGATAGGCTGTTCCCTATCGGCCTTGAGGAAAGCATAACGGGAATTTGTATCTGCCCAGAATCGATGGAAAGATTCTGATGTATTGCCAATCATCGCAAAAACAGCATTGTCAGGGATGTAATCAAATAGTGTTGCTGTTTCTTCAAAGAATAGTGGAAGATAGTATTCGATACCTGCGGAGGCAATACCTGAGGCGATATCGCGGTATATGACAGAAACCGTTGGATCTCCCTCGATCATTTCCCGCCAACGGCTTCGGAAAAAAGATCGCGACTGCTCATCCATAGGAAATTCACGTCCCGGTAACATCCTGATTTCCTTGACTGGGAAAATAGAACGTTGGGTATCCACATCAAAAGTCTTGATGGATTCAATCGTGTTATCGAATAGATCAAGCCGATAAGGAAGCTTTGCCCCCATGGGGTAAAGGTCAATTAATCCGCCACGGATGGAATATTCACCAGGCGACATGACTTGTGAAACATGGTTGTAACCAGCAACGGTCAGCTGGTTTCTTAACCTGCTTTCATTGATTTCTTCACCCTGCCTGAAAAAGAAGGTATGGGCAGCAAGGAAGGATGGTGGTGCGATGCGGAGTAATGCCGTCGCTGTTGGTACAAGCAGAATATCGCAACGGTCATTCATAACCTCATATAATGTTGCCAAACGCTGGGAAACGAGATCCTGATGGGGAGAGAATGAGTCGTATGGCAACGTTTCCCAGTCAGGCAATAAGTGGCATTTAAGAGATTGTTGGGGATTGTTGTCGAACCAGGGAATTTCTTCGAGAAGTCTTCGTGCATCTGATGTTGAAGCGGTGAATACAACGAGCATCTGCTGCCCTGCTTTCAACTCATGAGCAGCCTTTGCTAACATGAGGGCATCGGATGATCCATGTACTTTTGGCAGGACATACCGTTGGCCAGGACGAGGAAGAAATTTCTTAAGTTCAAAAGACATACAACTGATACCGAATATATTGAATCCGCCTTATTGCTCAGGTGGATTTCATCGAATCAAATATTATAAAACAAGATGCGGCAGGTGCAGGTTGGAGGATTACCTGCTCAGGAAAGGGGAATAGTCATGTCAAGATACAACATCAGGATAGGACAAGGATATGATTGCCACGCTCTGGTTGATGGTCGCAGGTTGATTATAGGTGGTGTTGATATCCCATTCCATAAGGGCTTGCAGGGGCATTCAGATGCTGATGTTCTGCTTCATGCCATTATCGATGCCCTCTTGGGGGCTGCGGGATTGGGGGATATCGGTACCCAGTTTCCTGATTCTGATATGATATTCAAAGGAATTGATTCCCGAGAATTGCTGGGGAAAACTAGAAATTTAATTACTGATGCAGGATATGAAGTGGGTAATGTCGATGCAACAGTCATTGCCCAACGTCCTAAAATGTTCCCGCATATCGACCAGATGAAGCAGCACATTTCAATGGACCTAGGCATTGATGTTGATCAGATTGGCATCAAGGCAAAAACAAATGAAAAACTTGGTTTTCTGGGAAGAGAAGAGGGCATTGCAGTCCATGCAGTTGCCCTCTTATTCAAAAAATAATGAATACAGGTGTAATCAACGTTTGAATACATCAGCCCCTTGAGGGATTGTGAAGCGGAATGATCCTGCATTCACAGGAGGGTTTTTCCTGAACCCGGTAAAATTGACAATGGTTTTGTTTCCTAAAGAGTCATAGAGTTCCATTGTTCTAGGAACACCATTCTGCATCCCGATATTGACCCGTTCGAATGGGGTATTTTTTGAACGTGGAACAACCTGAACCCAATCACATCCATCATTTGCCCCCAGATTCTTCATGACAAAACTTCTTGCCAGATTTGTATTGCCGAACAGGATAGCTGCTGGGCTAGAGCCCAATGCCGCCCCGAGTTTTCTGATGGTGACTTGATTCAGGTCTTTGTCATAAATATACAGGCTAGTCCCATCAGATTGCAGGACCTGACTGTATGGGGACTGATAACGCCAGATGAATTTACCTGGGCGTGAGAAAACAAAATTCCCTGTAGAAATACGGGACGTATGTCCAGATTTGACCTGCCATTGCGAGAATGAGCCGCTCGCAGAGCGTGCCGTTGCTGAAAAATTCTGCAACTGATCAATTGCAGAAGCATTGGCAAGAAATGGGAGTAGCAGAAAAAGGCAGAGGGTGATCAGTTTAGAAAATAACTTTTTCATACCAGTTGCTATGCTTTCATAAAGTGAATTAATTACAGACCTCTAATAATCCTTAGAGTCCTTCGCTGGAATCTGGAACGATGACATCGCGGGTACCATTGCTTTTCATGGCAGAGACCAGTCCACTGCGTTCCATCTGTTCAAGAAGCCTTGCCGCGCGGTTATAG